>JAQBUS010000052.1 GCA_027623875.1 Pseudomonadota bacterium | reverse complement strand
TGGAACCCTTATTGGGCGGAAAAATTAGGTCTGCATATTTAATGACCGAACCAAATGTTGCTTCTTCAGATGCAACTAATATTTCTTTAGACTGTCGACTAGAGGGTGACCATTACATTCTCAATGGTGAAAAATGGTGGGCTACTGGTGCTGGAGACCCAAGATGTGCTGTTTATATTATAATGGTTCGCACGAGTAATGACGGCCCAAAGTACGGACAACACTCAATGATTGTAGTGGATGCTAAAACTTCTGGTATTCAAAAAATTCGCGCAATGCAGGTTTACGGAGACGATGAAGCGCCTCACGGGCATATGCATCTCAAATTCACCAATGTGAAAGTTCCCGTTAGTGGTTTATTGCTCGGTGAGGGACAAGGTTTTGAAATATCTCAAGGGAGGCTTGGGCCAGGAAGAATTCATCACTGCATGCGCGCAATTGGCATGGCAGAAAAAGCATTAAAGTTGATGTGCGAGAGATCTCTATCTCGCAAAGCGTTTGGTAAGACTCTCTCTGAACTGGGCGCTAATTTTGATTACATAGCTAATGCCAGAATGCAGATAGAGCAAGCCCGCTTGCTTTGTTTAAAAGCTGCTTGGATGATGGACCAAGGAGATGCACGAGCGGCCGCTCCATGGATTTCCCAAGTAAAAGTTGAAGCACCAAGAATAGCCTTAGAGATAACAGACCAAGCAATACAAATGTTTGGAGCACAGGGTGTTTCTCAAGACACGCCGCTTGCTCGGCAGTGGGCACATCTAAGGACATTGCGACTAGCCGATGGACCAGATGTCGTTCACCGAAGACAAGTCGCAAGAGCAGAATTAAGAAAATATACAAATGAAAAAATTTAATATAATATATAAATAAGTTTTAACTAGATATGGACCCAACCCCTTTTTACTAGCTGAATCCAAGAGCAGTCACATCATAAGGAGCCCTGTATTGCCGATAGATTGGATTAACGGATTAATAGGTGGCACCATAATTGGAACTGCTGCAGCGATGTATTTACTCATGTCTGGTAAGATAATGGGAGCTTCTGGAATTTTAGGCGGAGTTATAGATGGGACGCATAAGAAGCCAGGGAACGAAAATCTAACCTTTTTAATTGGACTAATAGTTTTCCCTGCTTTCTTCAATTTTCTCGGTCTACTTTCCAGCTTAGGTACTGCTGAAACTTATCTTTCAAAAAACTTTATTTTAGTAATCATTGCTGGTCTGTTAGTCGGAGCGGGAACCCGTCTAGCGGGAGGGTGCACTTCTGGACACGGTGTTTGTGGGATCTCTCGACTGTCGGTAAGGGGTATTCTGGCTACTTTCATTTATATTTTATTTGGCGTTCTAACCGTTTTTATTTTTAAGCATTATACTGGATTGAATTAATGCAAAAAATAATAGCTCTTATATCTGGCGGTCTCTTCGGTATTGGTCTTTATATTTCTCAAATGACCAACACTCGGAAAGTCCAAGGATGGTTGGATATATTTGGTGACTGGGATCCAACTCTAACCTTTGTAATGGGTGGTGCAGTCGTTCCAATGTTCTTTGCTTGGAAAATCATTAACAAGCGAAAAAAAACTTTCACAGGATGTGAAGTACCTCCCCAAAGAAATAGAAAAAATAACCTACCACTTATAATTGGATCTGTACTCTTCGGTATTGGTTGGGGCTTAGCAGGTCTATGTCCTGGACCAGCTATTGCGTCTTTAAGTTTTGGAGGGTCATATGGTGTAATCTTCCTAATCGCGATGATCTCGGGCATGTTCTTTATCTCAAAAGTACTTAAAATATAACTTAATCAAAAACATTGGACTCTTAATAAATGGAAATTCGTGAACTATCCCCTTCTTTTTTTATATCCACCCAGCTAACTAAAGAAAGCATTCTTTTGGCTAAAAAGGCTGGGTTTACTCACATAGTATGTAATAGACCAGCACAGGAAAGTTCTCCAGAGGAGAAACCAGATATAATCCAAAATGCTGCTGAGGGTGCCAACCTTGTTTTTCAATATATCCCATTTGATCCATCAAGCTTAACCACCAAAGGCCTATTGAATTTGGGAAATAATGATAGTCATAAAGTGCTTGCTTACTGCACTTCCGGAACTCGATCAGCGGTTATGTGGGCATTTGAAATGGCTGGAGAAATTCCAACAAAGGTCATTTTAAGCCAAATTGAATCTGTTGGGATTTCAATATCGCACCTTGAAACCCAACTTGAAAATTTAGCCACCAAAAGAATTAGTGAAGGGTAACTATTATGAATGAAAGAAAACCAGGGCAAAGCTGGCATGACATGGGCGGATCCTCTTTCGGTGAGATCCCAAAAGAAGATCACGATTTCGCTATATGGGAGAAAAGAGTCGACGCATTATTAGTATTATCTTCAGCTAAAGGTCATTTTACTGTTGATGGCTTACGTAGAGCTTTAGAGGATATGGGAGAAAACGCATTTGAAAACATGACATATTATGAACGTTGGATTTCAGCAATCAATCAGAACCTGATCGAAGCAGGTGTTTATACGATTCAAGAACTTGGAGATAAAATGGCTGAAGTAAAACAGCGTGGTCAAACCTATGGCTCAGCTCAGGGCGGTGAAGCATGACTATCCCGCCAGGAACTTCAATTACAATCAAGGATTCTGCTCAACCAGGTCATATAAGAACCCCCTATTACATAAGGGGAAAAACGGGAGTAATAGAACGCTCACTCGGTGAATTTAAGAACCCTGAACAGCTCGCCTACTCTTTACCTTCCTCTCTATATGAACTGTATCGCGTTCGCTTCAAAATGTCCGAACTATGGAATCACGATATTGAAAATCCGAATGACACTGTTGAAGCCGAAGTTTTTTCGCACTGGATAGAGGAGTATAACAATGCCACATGATGGTCACGATCACTTAAGTTCATCAGGTCATCCCTTTCGTAAAGATAATGATACACCGTTGACCTATTGGCAGTTAATGGAAATCTCTGTACGAGAATTGATGATAACTAAGGGTGAGTTCTCCTCTACCGAAATAAACAAACAAATTGAGATAATGGATGCAAGAACTCCCGCAAACGGATCTGCCTTAGTAGCACGTGCATGGTCAGATCCAGAGTTTAAAAAAAGGCTCTTAAAAAATGGCGCGGAAGCTGCAAGGGAGCTCGGGTTTGATATAGGCCCAATGCACCTAATCGCGGTGGAAAACACGGAGCATGTTCATAACCTTATCGTATGCACTCTTTGCTCCTGCTATCCTCGTAATCTTCTTGGCTTTCCTCCAGATTGGTACAAAACTAAAGAGTACCGAAGCAGAGCTGTTAAAGAACCTCGATCTGTCTTGGAAGAATTTGGTCTCGTTTTACCGGCCGAGATAAACTTAAGAGTACATGATAGCACCGCAGATATGAGGTATATCGTCTTACCGATGCGACCAAAATGGACACATGAAATGAATGAAAACGACCTGGCTAGATTAATTAGTAGGGATAGCATGATAGGAACTAGCATTATAGGATCAAACCCTTAAACATCTTTTCTTTAACTGACCGCCTTATTATAAATAAAAAAACACTGGATTAGCAAGTGCAACCAACTACGTCGAACGAAGTAAAATGAAAAACTACTTCTTTAACTTTGGAATAATAGATAAATTAAAATGGCATTAGGCGAAACTGCAAGCAGTCGTAAGGGAATTAACGACTTTTTTATTAACCTAGTAATTCGATGTATAGTTGGCTTTGCGCTATGCCTACCTTATAGAATTCGTGTGCCAATTGCTGGATGGGTAGTATCACGGATAATCTCTCCCATAGCTGGATATTCCAATCGTATCCGAGAGAATTTAAAAACCGTTCTTCCCGATCTCACCAAGGAAGAGGTTGAGCGCCTAGTTTTAGAAGTCCCAAATAATGCCGGCAGAACACTTATCGAAATATTTTCGGGTAAAACATTCATTAAGCGGGTATCAAATTCTAAATTTTCTGGACCGGGGCTAAAAGAACTAGAAAAGGCTCATGCCGAAAATAGATCAGTGGTTTTGGTTACAGGGCATTTTGGAAATTACGACGCACCTAGAGCAGCATTGATAACCAAAGGGTTTAATGTTGGAGCACTATATCGAAAAATGAATAACGGATACTTCAATTCATATTACGAAAAAGCGATAACCCAAATTGGTTCTCCAATCTTTCCAAGAGGCAGAAAAGGGCTTTCTGATATGATAAGATTTCTAAGGTCTGGTGGAATGGGTGGTTTTTTAATCGATCAACATATGGGGGGTGGAGAGGATTTGACGTTTTTTGGTAAAAGCGCTCGAACAGCTTTATCCGCTGCTGAACTTGCGCTTAAATATGATGCACTGGTAATTCCTATTTATGGGGTCCGCCTATCAAATGGGTTGGACTTCGATATTGTTTGTGAAAGCCCAATCAAACACTCGACTCCAGAACAAATGACCCAAGAGCTAAACGACTCTCTTGAGAAGATAGTTAGGTTAAATATGGCGCAGTGGTTTTGGATTCACCGCCGTTGGAAACCAGAACGCGAGTAAGTACTCTCTTAACTCCCCTTAGCAAGGTTTCTCAGTACATATTGTAGGACACCCCCATTTTCAACATACTCTATCTCTACAGCTGTATCGATTCGACACTTTAAGAGAATATCTTTTTTAGAACCGTCGGCATATATTATTTCGCACGGAACTTTGCATAGCGGGGTCAAGGTATCAGCCAATCCACTAATTGATACGATTTCATCTCCCTTTAGCATGAGGTTCTTTTTGGTTTCACCTTCTATAAATTCAAATGGGATCACGCCCATACCAACTAAGTTTGATCTATGAATACGTTCAAAGCTCTCAGCTATAACTGCCTTCACTCCAAGCAGAGCAGTACCCTTTGCTGCCCAGTCTCGTGAAGAGCCCGCACCGTATTGCTCACCACCGAAGATAACAAGAGGAGTTCCCTCATCTTTATAAAGCATGGCGGCATCATAAATCGACATTTCTGAGCCATCTGGTCCACGCGTGTAACCACCTTCAACGCCATCTAATATCTCATTCTTAATGCGTATATTGGCAAATGTCCCACGCATCATAATTTCGTGATTGCCTCTCCTAGAACCGTAAGAATTAAAATCTTTATTAGGTACCTGTCTCTCAATTAGGTATTTTCCAGCTGGAGTTGTTTCTTTAAAGGATCCAGCTGGGCTAATATGATCTGTCGTAATCATATCACCAAGCAGCGCAAGAATCTTTGCTCCTTTTATATCTAGGATAACCCCAGGCTCCACACTCATTCCTTTAAAATATGGAGGATGCTGAACGTACGTGGAAGCAGACGGCCAATTATACAACAAACTATCCGTAGTAACGACTTCTTGCCATTTGGCATCCCCCTTAAAGACGTCGGCATACTTCGACTGGAAAGCTTCCCGAGTAACCGTCTCTTTTACAATATCCCCAATTTCTGTCGATGTTGGCCAAATATCTTTCAAGTAAACATCTTTACCGTTTTTATCTTTTGTTATTGAATCTACCGATAGATTAATATCCAGAGTCCCTGCTAATGCATAAGCTACGACTAACGGTGGAGAGGCTAAGTAATTGGCTCTAACATCGGGACTAATTCTTCCCTCAAAATTTCTATTACCTGAAAGCACTGCAGTCGCAACCAGATCTCCCTCAGCTATGGCATCAGAAATCTCTTTCTGGAGAGGGCCCGAATTTCCGATACAAGTAGTGCATCCATAACCAACAAGATTGAACCCAATTGAATCAAGATCCTCCTGTAAGTTAGCTGCCTCTAGATATGCCGAGACAACTTGAGATCCAGGTGCAAGAGAGGTTTTAACCCATGGCTTTCGCTGCAAACCTAATGCTCGCGCTTTCCTAGCGACTAAACCGGCTCCAATCATGACGTAGGGATTCGAAGTATTTGTACAGGAAGTGATAGAAGCTATTACTACCTTTCCAGATTCCATATCAAAATCTTCGCCTACCACCTTTACAGTTTTACCCATGGGCCTATGAAATGTTTCTTCCATTTCACGACTAAAAGCCTCTTGAGCTTGATCTAAGGTTACATAATCTTGAGGTCTCTTAGGGCCAGAAATTGCAGGTACTATTGTTCCCATATCAAGCTCTATAGTGTCGGAATATATTGGGCTATAATTTGCATCTCTCCAAAACCCATTTTCTTTTGCATAGGCTTCTACCAGGGCAATAGTGTCCTCATCTCGACCCGTAGTGGTTAAATAGCGTAAAGTTTCAGTATCAATTGGAAAAAATCCACACGTCGCTCCGTACTCTGGTGCCATGTTTCCTATGGTAGCTCTGTCAGCAAGAGGTAGGTTATCTAAGCCATTTCCATAAAATTCGACAAATTTTCCGACAACTCCTTTGCCTCGCAACATCTCTACAACCTTAAGCACTAAGTCAGTCCCTGTTGTGCCCTCAAGCATCGATCCCGTCAGTTTAAAACCCACAACCTCAGGAATTAGCATCGAGATAGGTTGACCTAACATAGCTGCCTCGGCTTCTATTCCTCCAACACCCCAACCTAAGACAGCTGCACCATTAACCATCGTAGTGTGGGAATCTGTACCGACTAAAGTATCAGGGTAAGCAACCGTTTCTCCAAATTGGTCCGTGTCAGACCATACGGTTTTTGATAAATACTCCAGATTGACTTGATGGCATATTCCCGTACCTGGGGGAACAACACGGAAATTATTAAAGGCTGATTGCCCCCATTTTAGAAATGTGTATCGCTCTAGATTTCTTTCGTACTCTCGGTCTACGTTCATTTGTAAAGCACGGGGATTTCCAAATTCGTCGATCATAACAGAATGGTCGATAACCAAATCCACCGGGTTAAGCGGATTGATCAGATTAGGGTCCCCGCCTAGAGCTACAATTCCATCTCTCATTGCTGCCAAATCAACAACAGCCGGAACACCAGTAA
>JAQBUS010000051.1 GCA_027623875.1 Pseudomonadota bacterium | reverse complement strand
TAATTAGTGCCTAAAGTGCCGGACGCCAGTAAAGATCATAGACACACCTAAACTGTCAGCGGCGGCTATTACTTCATCGTCTCTAATTGCTCCTCCGGGCTGTATAATAGCAGTTACTCCAGCCTGAGCGGCAGCTATTAACCCATCAGGAAAAGGGAAGAACGCATCAGAGGCCACTACTGCACCATCAGCTGGGTTAGTCCTATCTTTTAAAAATTTTCCCATTTCTTGAGCCTTTAGAGTCGCTATGCGCGTTGAGTCATAACGACTCATTTGCCCTGCTCCTATACCCACTGTCGCACCATTCTTAGCGTAAACAATTGCATTTGACTTGACATGCTTGGCAACTTTCCAGGCAAAAAGTAAGTCTTGCTTTTCTAGATCTGTTGGAGTGCGTTTAGTAACTACTTTTAAATCCTTGCTTTCTAATTGCTGTATATCACTGCTCTGAAACAAAAAACCTCCAGAAATAGACCTAAAATGACTAATATTACCATTACCTTTAATGTGTTCATTATCAGTAGTTATCAGCCGTAGGTTTTTCTTGTTTTCAAATATTTTTCGTGCCCCATCAGTTACTTCCGGAGCAATCACTACCTCGGTAAAAAGTTGAACTATCTCTTTTGCAGTCCCCTCATCGAGCACTTGATTGAGGGCAATAACTCCTCCAAATGCAGACATTTGATCACACTTTAAAGCTTCCAGATAAGCTTCTCTCAAAGTTTCTGCTATTGCAACGCCGCATGGGTTAGCATGTTTAATAATGGCACAGGCTGGCTCACTCGTCGTATCAAATTCATAAATTAAATTTAGCGCTGCGTCTGTATCATTTATATTATTATAGCTTAGTTCTTTTCCCTGCCATTTTGTTGCATTTGTTATTCCTGGACTATGCAAATTTGTTTGATAAAAAGCTGAAGTTTGATGTGGGTTTTCTCCGTACCTGAGTGTCTGTACAATTTTACCAGATATTGTTAAACGACGAGGTGTCTCTCCAGCCATCTCAGACATCCATGTTGATACACAAGAATCATAAGAAGCAGTCACAGAAAATGCGGTAAGAGATAACGAACGTCGAAACAGGTAGCTAGTCTTCCCACTTTTTTCACTTAACTCTCTTAGTAGTAATTCATAGTCTTCTATATCCGTTACAACGCTAACAAATTTGTGGTTTTTTGAACCAGACCTCAGCATTGCTGGCCCACCAATGTCTATATTTTCAATACAAGTTTCATAATCCGCACCCGAAACAACTGTTTTCTCAAAGGGATAAAGATTAACAATGAGGAGATCTATACCTAGAATTTTACGATCAGCCATTACTTTTATATGGCTCTCACTGTCTCTTAAAGCCAGTAATCCACCGTGAACATTTGGGTGTAAAGTTTTTACTCTTCCATCCATCATTTCTGGGTAACCTGTAATCGTGTCTATTTCAGTTACTTTTAAACCAGCACTCTTGAGCACTTTAAAAGTTCCACCGGTCGAGATTAGTTCAATACCATACCCAACCAAAGATTGAGAAAGCTCTATTATTCCTCTTTTATCAGAAACAGAAATTAAGGCGCGTCTTACGGGCAGTAAATCGATCATCTTTATTCTTCCTAACAAAAGTATAAAACTATTAAATAGGCTCTTTACTAGATATTAAAGATTAGGAAAAGGAAATCAAAAGGCATTTTCTTAAAAAGATTCTATTCTGCTTTACTAACATTAACCAAACCGTCTCCCTTTTGAGCCAAGCCAATAAAAAACCCGTCCATACCCCCAAACTCTTTCCAGTAATCTGGCCTCAATCTTATTCCTCCATTTTTAGCGCTTATCCACCCCTTCATAACTCCTAATCTGGTATGGTCAATTTTCAAAACTGACAAATTATGCCTCTGCAGCGCTGACTTAAATTGTAGCTCACCCTCCTCAGCAAGTAGACTGCAGGTGGCAAAAACTAGCCTACCGTTTGGTTTCAATAAGGATACAGCTTTATCAATAAAGCTCGACTGCAAAGCGTATAACTCATCTAAACCCGTTCCATTTTTTATTATTGATAAATCTGGGTGGCGCCTAATAGTGCCTGTTGCAGAACATGGTGCGTCTATCAAAATAGCATCAAATTTTTTACTACTTTTCCAAGTCAAAAAATCTGAATTAATTACCTCACCAGATTGTTTCGTTCGTGTTAAATTTTCTCTCAAACGTCGAAGCCTTTCAAAGGATTTATCTATAGAAACAACCTCAGCCCCAGATGATATTAACTGCAAGGTTTTTCCTCCTGGCGCAGCGCACACATCTAAAATAAGCTCTCCATTCTTTGGGGAAAGGATTTTTACGGCTAGAGCAGCGGCGGCATCCTGAACCCACCAACATCCTTCATCATATCCTTTAAGAGAAGTGACTTTAGGAGCTCCAATTAACCTTAGTGATCCGGTCGGTAATACAGTCGCATTTAAATCAAGGGCCCATTGATTAATATCAAGCTCAGATTTGAGTGTGATATCAATCTGGGCCCCAGACATATGTGCTTTTTCTATCTCTGTGACCACTTGTTCATCATAAATATGTACTAGCCTCTTTCTAAGCCACTTAGGTAACTTTGTGACCTCATATTCACGCCAGCTTTCAACATTGTGAGAAGAAATTTTTCTTAATACCGCATTTGTTAGACTAGCCAACTGGGAAAATTTCTTTGTTTGCTTCATCAACGTAACCGCAGTATCTACCACAGCGTGTGGGGCGCTTTTCTCAGCGCAGAGTTCGATAACTGCCAGCCTTAAAATATTAAGTGGAATAATTGCAGGTAGTTTATTAAGGTAAAGCCCCAAAACATAATCGACTCTGGTTAACTCCCTCAGTGTTTTTAATGCTAGTCTCTGTGCACGAGCCCTTTCTGAACCCTCCAAAGCCAGAAAACAATCCAACTGATTAGAAATGGGTAAGTGGCTTATAAAGACTGAATTCAAGCACTCTACAGCTGCTTGACGCGCTAGAAATCCCGGTTTTTCAATTTGTTTACTCAAATTGTTCTCCCTGGCTTCCTATTTACACCTTTTGATCTGGTGAACATTCCTATAAGATCGTTTGCGTATATTATTGCCACCTTATGAACAAGAATTATAATATGTTTGAAAAAAATAAATTACCGCCAGAAGCCGAAAGAGCTCTTAAAGAAGCTGAAGAGCGGCGTAAGCTTACTAATAAAAAAAGCCTCCCAACAGAGTTAGGAGGTCGCGATGGACCTGAACCTGTTAGGTTTGGAGACTGGGAAAAAAAAGGCATAGCAGTCGACTTTTAAAAACAATCTTAAAACCTATTTATTTTTTAAGTAAGGATTTTTTATAAATCTAGAACATCAAGCATGTTGTATTCACCGGGCTCTTTCCCAACCGCCCATAGCGCGGCCTTTAATGCTCCTCTTGCAAATATAGCACGATCGGTTGCTACATGTCGTAACACGATCCGCTCACCATCGGCAGCAAATATAACATCATGCTCTCCAACAACATCTCCTCCACGTATCGAGGCAAACCCTATCTTACCCTTTACCCTTTTTCCAGTTATCCCATCTCTACCTCTTTCAGAAGATGTTTCTAGCTCCACACCCCTGCCGAGGGCTGCCGATTCTCCTAGCATAAGTGCTGTACCAGAAGGTACATCAAGTTTATTGCGATGATGTGACTCTACAACTTCAATATCAAAATCTTCGTCGAGAGCTGCTGCTACTCTTTCAGTTAATTTGACTAACAGATTTACTCCTAAAGACATATTACCTGCCCTTACAATTGGAATATATTGAGAAGCAGTTTTGACCAACATCAAATTTTCTGAAGTTAACCCAGTTGTCCCAATTACATGTGCCACCCCCCCCTGAGACGCAAGAAGTGTATGTTCTACTGTAGCATTAGGGCTTGAGAAGTCGATGACGGCGTGTGCATCTGCCAAAAGTTCTTGTATAGAATCTACAACAGTAATACCCGTGGAAGAAGGTCCGCCCAAAGCTTTGCCTAGATCTAACCCCACCCATTCATGACCTTTGCGCTCTGAAACACCTATTAGCTTCACTCGCTCACTAGCTTGAACTAACTCAATAAGCATCCTGCCCATTCTACCGGACCCACCGGTTATTATGATTCCTGGTACGTTTGACATTATTACCTCCAAAGCGGATTAAATCACTTCTAGACATGGTTGCAAGAAGACAAGAACAAGATTAGATGAGAAATCATGTCAAGTAAAAGCTCTTTTTCTGATTCCGGACCATCTCAGCGACAGCTAAGGGTTGGAGAATTGATTAGACGCACTCTAGCAGAGCTGCTTAGTCGAGGAGAACTTCACAATCCCTTACTAGATAGAGTACCTATCACTGTGACAGAAGTAAGGGTGTCCCCCGACTTAAAAATAGCTACCGCTTACGTTCTACCATTAGGTGGTGAAGGTAAAAAAGAAGCTATAAAAGCTTTAGCAGCTAATAAATGGGAAATTCGGAGATTGCTCTCTAAAACACTAACCCTTAAATACTCCCCTGATCTCAGGTTTATGATAGATGAAACTTTCGACCAAATGGAAGAAACAAACAGACTGCTAAGCGACAAAAAAGTCAAACAAGATTTAGACAAATAAAGTTTAGATACTTAGTATTATATGAGCCCAAGAGTAGGTTTGATTTTAACTTTTTGAATTCTGTAATGATTTTAAAAAAAATTATCTTATAATATATAATGAGGATCAATTGAGCAGAAAACGATCAGGAAAAAATATCTCGGGTTGGATTTTGATTGACAAGCCTGCAGGACCCTCATCCAGCGATATAGTTAACAAAGTTCGCTGGTTATTCAGCGCTAAAAAAGCAGGCCACTCTGGAACGTTAGATCCCGAGGCAACCGGTCTTTTGGCAATAGCGCTAGGAGAGGCCACAAAAACTATTCCTTACGTAACTGATTCCTTAAAAGCATACACATTCGATGTTTGTCTCGGTTCGGAAACTACCACAGATGACCAAGAGGGAGACACTACAAAAACATCAAATATTCGTCCAACAACTCAAGAGATACAGGAAAGTTTAAAAATTTTTACTGGGCATATATTGCAAACCCCACCGAAATTTTCCGCAGTTAAAGTCAATGGTCAACGTGCATATAAGCTAGCCAGAGAAAATATTGAAGTGGAATTGTTACCTCGCCAATTATTTGTAAAGAGCCTAGATTTAGTGTGTCGAAAAGATAATGAGACCGTGACGTTTAAAATGGTATGTGGAAAGGGTGGCTACGTTCGGTCTATCGCCAGGGACTTGGGACGAAAACTAGGATGTTTTGGCCATATTATAAAGTTAAGAAGGCAATGGTCAGGCTCATTTGATATTAGTAATGCAACAACCCTAGAAGAGTTAACATTACTTAAAGAAACAAATGAAATTATCACCGCCCTATTACCTTTAGAGGCTTCCCTAGTAAACATTCCTGAAATTGCATTTGATACAGAAAACGCAAAGAAAATTCTAAATGGCAACCCCTGCTATGCTAACGTATCAGAGGTTTCTGATGGGCAGGAGGCATGGGCATCTGGAAATGGGAAGGCAATTGCATTGGGCAAATATCTAAATAAACAGTTTTACCCCTCTCGTATAATTTTACCTTTAAATGTTTAGTGCAGTATGAGTACCACTGATATATCTTAAGAAAAGTTCGTTTAGCTAAGGTTAAATAATCGTATTTAGAAAATGCGACACCAGGAATTATTAAAACTATAAGAATATCAGTCTGCTGCACTCCCATAGGCAATATTTTTACCTCCATATCGACGAACCCTAATATTGCATTGCTCTGCGTGCCCGACAAACCCCTCTAACATGCATAAACGAGATCCATACTCCCCGACTAAAACAGCTGCTTCATCGGTTAAGACTCTTTGGTAGCTATGAGTTTTTAAAAATTTTCCAACCCAAAGGCCTCCAGTATACCGTCCAGCTTTCTTTGTAGGAAGCGTGTGATTTGTACCAATAACTTTATCTCCATTTGCAACATTAGTCCGAGCCCCAAGAAATAAAGCCCCGTAACTCTGCAGATTATCTAAATACCAATCATCTCTATTAGTCATTACTTGCACATGTTCAGAAGCAATATGATCTGCCACGCTCAACATTTCTTCATGGTTTTCGCACACTATGACCTCACCATAATCCCGCCAACTTGCTCCAGCTGTTTCTGAGGTTGGTAGAATTTCAAGTAAACGTTCAATTTCTTTCAATGTCTGCTCTGCTAGCTTCTTACTATTGGTTACTAAAACCGCTGGGGAATTATACCCATGCTCTGCCTGGCCCAGTAAATCTGTAGCACACAGCTCAGCGTCAACAACCTCATCAGCAATAATCAATGTTTCTGTTGGTCCAGCAAAAAGATCAATGCCAACACGACCATAAAGTTGCCGTTTAGCCTCTGCGACAAATGCATTCCCTGGCCCAACAATCATGTGGACAGGATCTATCGTTTCTGTCCCTATAGCCATAGCCCCAACCGCCTGAATTCCACCTAAAACAAATATTTCATGAGCCCCGCCTAAATGCATTGCAGCAACAATGGCTGGATGAGGTTTACCAGAAACTGGTGGTGCTGCAGCCACTATACGGGGCACCCCTGCAACCGCTGCTGTTAAAACCGACATGTGAGCAGAGGCAACCATTGGAAATTTACCCCCTGGAACATAGCACCCAACAGATTTAACGGGTATATTTTTATGACCAAGAATTACTCCTGGTAATGTTTCAATCTCAATATCCGTCATACTTGCCCGTTGAGCTTGAGCAAAAGTTCTAATTTGACTTTGAGCAAATTTAATATCTTCCATATCTCTTGCCGAGACTTTTTGTATTGCTGCTTCAATCTCTGAAGTATTTAATTGAAAATTTACTCTCTCAAAACCATCAAACTTTGTCGAAAATTCTCGAACGGCCTTATCCCCTCGAAGCTCAATA
>JAQBUS010000050.1 GCA_027623875.1 Pseudomonadota bacterium | reverse complement strand
GAATGAGAACGTGATGTGGTATAGTTTTTTTTTTATAAAAATTTTTTTACAAAAATTATGGCTAATAAAATATGCGAGCGATGTAAAAAAGATTTGCCAAAAGCAGACTTTGAAAAAACAAGATTGAATTGCCGAGCGTGTACTTCAATGGAACGTAATATAAGTAAATCGTCCAGCCCTCATAAATATTTAAAAAATCTATGGAGCCATTTAAAGTACTCAAGAGAAAAAACAGAGGGAATGGTATTTGAAATTACCCCAGAAAGTCTTAGTGAATTATGGGACAATCAAAACGGCCGTTGTTCGTTGTCCGGGGTCTTTATGACATGGCACAAGGGCGGAGAAAAACGGAACACGAACGTGTCGGTTGACAGAATAGATCCAAACATAGAGTACCTAATTACTAACATTCAACTGGTATGTTGGCGTGTTAACTTAATTAAGCATACAATGACAGAAGATGAGCTGTATTGGTGGTGTAAAAATATAGTTACACACAAGGAAAATTTTTAATATAATCCCCGAGCATGCGATTACTAGATGAAGAAAGACCAACCGACATGAGTGAAGCTGATAGAAACGAGTTACAGTCTCACCTTCCTTATGCCGGATTACAATTAAACGAACTCTCCGTTCAAGAAGAGCGATTAGTCTTGTTCCATTTAAGAGGAATGAGCAAAGCGGCCGCGGGCCGTGCTGCGGGGTACAAGGATATAGACCGCGTGTATCAAATATTTAAAACTCCTAAAATGCAAACGGCTCTGACCTATTTCCGTAATGAAATGCGCGAGGAAGTTAAGTTCGATAGAAACACAGCCACGGGCATGTACCTGGAAGCTCATTCGAAGGCGGCGAATTCTACAGAAGAGAAGAACGTCGTTGATTCGTTGTGCAAGCTCCACGGTCTATTGATACCCGAACAAGCAACGCAGATTAATATAAATGTAGAGAAGGTCCAACAACTTGAAAATCTGTCGGATGCCGAACTACTTAAACTTGCAGGAAACCATATTAGATATTTGGAGCCAGATGGAAGAGATAACGAGGGCTGAATGTAAAAGATGTCGCGGCATCTATCCAGAGAATTTGGTACTCATTGATGATATCTGTGTCTACTGTCGAGCAGACGAAGTTGAAGCAAAGCCCGAGCCCCAAAAACTGGTTGCTCAGAAATTAGAAAAAGCAGAACTGTCTGCCCAAGTAAAAGCAGAACAAGAACTAGCGAAAAGAGTTTTAGCACGTAAAAGGTTGCTCCCATTTGTTGAACGTTTCAATCCCGAGTATCAAGCAGGTTGGGTACACAAAGATGTCTGCCAACGGCTAGAAAAGTTCAGCGAACAGGTAGCAAATAAAGAATCACCAAGATTGATGCTCTTTATGCCCCCTCGACATGGTAAGTCTACTCTTGCTAGTGTTGCGTTCCCCGCTTGGCACTTAGGTCGGCATCCAGAGCATGAGTTCATAAGTTGTTCTTATTCTGGGTCGTTATCTATGAGTTTCTCAAGAAAAGTACGTCAACTGCTAAGAGAACCAACATACAAAAATGTGTTCGAGAAATCTAGACTGGACAAAGATTCGCAGTCTGTAGAATCCTGGCAAACAACAGAAGGCGGCGGTTATGTCGCAGCTGGTGTTGGTGGTGGTATTACTGGTAAGGGTGCCCACGTTATGGTTATTGATGATCCGGTAAAAAACAGAGAGGATGCAGAATCCGACAACAACCGAGATGCGACCTGGGATTGGTACACCTCTACCGCTTATACAAGGCTGTCCCCCGGTGGCGGCATACTCGTGATTCTAACTCGATGGCACGATGACGACCTCGCCGGTCGACTATTAATGCAAGCAAATGAAGGCGCAGATAAATGGGAAGTGATTCGCTACCCAGCGATTGCAGAAGAAGACGAAAGTTTTAGAAAAACAGGTGAAAGTTTACACCCGGAGAGGTATAATGTAGACGCTCTTGAGCAGATAAGGAAAGCCATAGGCCCGCGCGATTGGTCTGCTTTGTATCAACAAAACCCCGTGTCCGACGAGGGCGACTATTTTAACCGCGACATGATCGCTTATTATAATTTCGATGAGATTGATACTTCTAAACTTAAATACTATTGTGCGTGGGATCTCGCGATCGGGCAGCGTGACAGGAACGATTATTCAGTTGGTATTGTTGTCGGGGTTGACGAATATGATAATTTATTCATTGTTGACGTGGTCCGCGGCAAGTATGACGGGTTTGAATTAGTCGAACAAATTTTAGACTTGTACGGACTTTGGCGCCCAGGTATAGTAGGAATAGAAAGAGGTCATATTGAGATGGCCCTGGGTCCATTTTTACAGAAAAGAACACGTGAGCGTGGCCTAAACGAAGCTTACTTTAAAGACTTAAAAGTTGGTAGGCGAGATAAGGAGTTACGTGCGCGAGCAATCCAGGGTAGAATGCAACAAGGTATGGTATACTTTCCACAAGATGCTATTTGGACTGGTACAATGGTTGCAGAACTGTTACGTTTTCCGAATGGTACGCACGACGACCAGGTAGATGCCTTGGCGTGGATTGGTTTAATGATGACAGAATTTGCTACGTTTTATGAAAGACCCGAGCATATTCCGTCATGGAGAGATGGATTAAAACATTTAGTAAAAGATGGGAAACGTAAATCATCAATGAGCGCTTAATGGCAGAGTACAAAAAACCTAAGAAGAAACTTAGTGCAGCTGAAGAACAAACCCTTGCGAAAAGACAATGGGAAGCTTATACCCGAGCCAGGGACCATGGTCATTTAGACTATGTAGAAATTGCGCAACAATGCGACGCGTTTTATCGCGGCGAACAGTGGGACGAAGCTGATATATCAGCGCTCGACGACCAGGGTCGACCAGCATTAACAATCAACACAATATTGCCTACCGTTAACACTGTACTTGGCGAACAAAGTACACGAAGAGCAGATGTTCAGTTTAAACCCCGTGGCAACGGCAACCAAGAAATAGCAGAGGTGTTGACCAAACTCTACCTGCAGATTGGAGACAACAACAAGTTAGAATGGTTAGAAAGCCAAGTATTTGCTGATGGTCTAATTCAAGACAGAGGTTGGTTTGATGTTCGTATAGATTTTGATGACCATATTAATGGGGAAGTTAGAGTAACTACTAAAGATCCTTTAGACATTGTTATTGATCCAGACGCAAAAGAATACGACCCAAGAACCTGGAACGAAATATTTGAAACTAAGTGGATGAGCCTGGAAGAAATTGAAGAAACTTATGGCGAAGCTCAAGCTGATAAATTAAGAATGATTGCTGAAGTTGGGACAACACTTGGCGCGGATTCTATGGAATATGAAGAAAAAACCTACGGGGATACTGATAGAGATAATTTTCACGGAAACGATTACCCACACAATCCAGAAGATGCAAGAGCTTTAAGATCCATAAGAGTTGTTGAGCGACAGCACTACAAACTAAAAGATTGTATTTTTTATGTAGACCCTGTTACTGGAGACCAAAGACCAGTACCTTTTGACTGGACTAAAAAGAAAAGAGAGAGTTTTGCTGACGACTATGGGTTATATATAGTCGAGAAAAAAAAGCGAGCGGTTCGCTGGACGGTGACCGCGGACATTGTTGTACTACATGATGATTGGTCCCCTTATGATCACTTCACTCTAGTTCCTTACTTTCCATATTGGAGAAGGGGTAAACCTTTTGGAATGGTGCGTAATTTAATATCACCACAAGAACAATTAAATAAGATTTCGTCTCAAGAACTACACATCGTTAATACTACTGCAAACAGTGGTTGGATTGTAGAATCTGGTTCCTTAACTGGAATGACAGCGGATGATTTAGAAGAGCACGGTGCGGAAACTGGTTTAGTCCTAGAGTTTAATCGCGGTAGTACCCCCCCTGGTAAAATACCGCCAAATCAGATTCCCACCGGCCTAGATAGAATTGCACAAAAAGCTGCACAAAATATTAAAACAATTAGTGGCATAAGTGACGCCATGTTAGGAACAGATGGGGCCGAAGTGTCAGGTATTGCTATTCAAGCAAAACAGAACCGTGGCGTTTTAATGATTCAAGTTCCTTTGGATAATTTGAAAAAAACAAGACATTACTTGGCCGAGAAAGTATTGAACCTTGTACAAAGGTATTACACCGAAGAGCGAGTTATCCAAATTACCGACGAATCAAACCCATTTAAACCTAGAGAACCAATGGCTGTAAACCAGGTTACTCCAGAAGGTCAGATTATTAATGATTTAACAATAGGCGAATATGATGTTGTTATAGCAACTGCGCCCTCACGTGATAATTATGACGAAGTCCAATTTGCGGAAGCCATTCAGCTACGACAAGCTGGTGTACCAATACCAGACGATTTAATTGTGGAATATTCACATCTTGCACGTAAAGCAAATATTGCTCAACGTATTAGACAGATGCAAGGTACCGAACCACCAACACCAGAACAAGCACAGTTGGCTCAATTTGAAATGGAGTCTAGGATTAGATCTACTCAACTTGAAATTGCTAAACTTGAAGCCGAAGTTCAAAATTTACAGTCTTCTGCTCAGCTAAATATGGCAAAAGCACAAGGCGAAGCTGCAGACCCACAACTGAAAGTTGCAGAGCTACAAAGTAAGATTCAAATGAAGCAAGAAGAGCTTGAACTAAGAGAAAGATTGTCAGGAATGACAAATGAAGTCCGTAGAGGACAAACTGAAACCCAGGCAGCAGCCAAATTGGCAACTGCCGCTATGAAACCTACAAGGAGGTAATTCAAATGGCTAAAAGCAAGAAAAATACTGCGGAAACGCAAATAACGGAAGTAATTATGGATGTTATGCCGGGGGCTGATATTGTTTCTGAAGATGATGCGAAGCCTGTTGAGGGAGTCCTTAGCTTTGACGTTCAGGAGGACGAAAATGAAGAAGTTGAAGAGCAAGATGACGATGTTGCAGAAGAAGAGGTTGCTGAGGCAGAACCAGAAGCAGAAATTGCGAAAGGTGAAACAGGTGAATCAGAAGAAACTGGCGAAAATGGAGTGGATGAAGACAGCGAGTCAGCTCCACAACCAGATATTCAGCCAATTAAAGCAAATGAGCAAGGCCTTGCTGGACAAAATGAACTAGAAACTTCAAAAGCACCCATGGTGCCTAAGTCTAGACTTGATGAAGTGTTAGCTAAAAACAAAGCAATGCAGAAAAAGCTAGATGAGGCTGCTTTACTAGAAACACAAGCCACTCAAAACGCCCCAGAATATGATTTTGACACTAAAGAAGTTGAATATCAGGATTTAGTCCTTAATGGTGAGTCTGAAAAGGCTGTAGCGCTTAGAAACGAGATAAGAAACGCTGAAAAAGAACAGTTTATGTTTGAAGTCCAAGCAAAAATGGGTCAAACAGTGCAACAAAGCAAAGAAATGACTGAGTTACAGGCTAAAGCTAACGAAATTGAAGCAACCTATTCTTTTTTAAGCGAGAATAGTGCTGATTTTGATGCAGAATTGCAAGCTGAAGTCATAGACCTTAGAGATGCGTTCGCTGTACAGGGTTATTCACCCGCTGATGCATTAGAAAGAGCTACAAACTACACACTGGCAATGAAAAAACCCGAGTTGTTTCGACCTGAATTAGCTAAAACAGCTGATCCTGCGCTTCAACAAAGGAAACAAACTTCTACAATTAACAGAAAATTACAAGCCGCTGAATCTCAGCCTCCTGCGATGAAAGGAGAAGGTTCAAATGTGAAAGGCGAGAAAAAAGTTGATCTATCTTTGCTGTCGGGAGAAGAGTTTGATGCTCTTCCAGCAGAAACATTACGCAGAATGCGTGGTGACTTTGGTTGAAGCTTGGTATAAGATATAAGTATTCGGTTGCTAGTTCGATAACTAGCACGCGTCGTTTCGGTAAAAAAACGTATTCGCCTACCGTGGCGTAAAACTGGTCGAGGTCATTGTCGTAAAATTATGAGAACGTTTCCCAACGAAAAAGGGTATACGGGCAATGAGCCGCTCCAATAAGTCGGCTGGTTATTTTAATTTTATTTGGAGGATAGCCCAATGGCTAATACAAACTTTAGCGCGTTGACCAGCGAACAATTAACGATCTGGTCTCGTGATTTTTGGCGTGTCGCTAGGAATATGTCTTTCATTAACCAATTCGCAGGTAGCGGATCTAATGCAATGGTTCAGAGAATATCTGAACTTACTCAATCAGAAAAAGGAGCAAGAGCAGTTTTAACTCTTCTTGCCGATATGTCTGGTGACGGTATCATTGGAGACAACACTTTAGAAGGTAATGAAGAGACTTTAAGAGCCTACGACATCGTTGTACAACTGGATCAATTGAGATTCGCAAACAGACTTTCGGGTCGCCTTGCTGATCAAAAATCAGTTGTTAATTTCCGTGAGAACTCACGTGACGCACTTGCTTATGCAATGGCCGATCGTATTGACCAATTAGCGTTCTTAACGCTTTCTGGTATTTCTTACACACTTAAAAACAGTGGTGCTTTAAGACCAGTTCTGAATTCAGGGCAAAATCTTGGCGACATGGTTTTTGGTGGAGACGTAACAGCTCCAACTTCTAACAGACATAGAAGATGGGATGCTACTAGTGGACTTGTTGCTGGTGATGTTACTGCTCATATAGCAGCTGACACCATCACTTACGAATGTTTAGTTGCTTTAAAAGCTTATGCTAAAGACAACTACATTCGTGGAGTAAGAGGCGCAGGTGGAGAAGAGGTATATCATTTATTTGTATCACCTCAAGTAATGGCTGACCTTAAGCTTGATTCAGATTTCTTAGCTAACGTAAGAAATGCTGGAGTCAGAGGACCAGGCAATAGCTTGTTCTCAGGTTCTTCAAGCTTAATGGTTGACGGTATTATGGTCCATGAGTTCAGACACGTATTCAATACAGCGAATGCGACTACTGGAACTTCTAGTAATGCTGGTTCTGCC
>JAQBUS010000049.1 GCA_027623875.1 Pseudomonadota bacterium | reverse complement strand
AAATGATGTTTTTACTCGAGCATTCTGGGATCCTAAGGTCCAATCAAAAAAAGCAGATGAGTTCTTTGCTTCCTATAGGATGGAAACAATACCAAGACGTGGGGATGGTTTTAAGCATAGAGATTTTGCTTTACGCAATGCGTCTTGGTTGATTTCAGATATTATTTCAGAGAGGAATGCCGGTTCTGGAGAAAGAGAAGGTTTTCAAGCCCCCATAAAATATGACACGCCAGTTGCTAAGGAAAAGCTAGTGCCTGACTCACTCAATTCGATGTCAAATGAGATAAAAAAAATAGCAAAATTTTTTGGATCCGATTTGTGTGGTATAACGGACTTAGATATCCGATGGCTTTATAGTCACAGGGTAAACACAAAAGATATGACGTCGGTTCCCAATGATCTTCCAGTAGGGATGACAAGTGTGATCGTTCTCGGCCATGAGATGGATGAGGAGCTTGTTGCAACTTATCCCTCAGCATTAGCAGGGGCAGCGACGGGTCGTGAATATAGTCACGAGGCTGCAATAGTAATGCAGGTTGCGGCTTATATCCGTAATTTGGGCTACGAGGCTGTGCCGTCAATGAATGATACCGGGTTGGTAATTCCTTATGCTTTAAAGGCCGGGCTCGGCGAGTATGCTCGTAATCAACTGGTGATAACAAAAGAGTTTGGCCCTCGGTTAAGGTTTTCCAAGATATTTACTAATCTTCCTTTAGCTCATGATAAACCTAAGAAGGTCGGAGTTGCATCATTTTGTGAAATTTGTAGTAAATGTGCTGATGCGTGCCCTGTTAACGCATTACCTTACGGATCTCCGAGTAAGGATAGGCCTAATAGTTCTTCGATTAAGGGTATAAAAAAATGGACATCGGATGCAGAGAAATGTTTTGGGTTTTGGACAAAGCTGGCATCAGATTGTGCTATTTGTCTAAGGGTTTGCCCCTTTAATAGAAATTTTTCAAAATGGTATAATAGGGTTTGGTTGAGGTTAGCCTTATCTAGCTTTAGAAAAGTGGCACTTTGGCTTGACGGCACACGCGGGAAAAGAATTAAACCCGATATTTGGTGGAATTCTTAATTTTTTATTAGCTATTTAGGAACAGGAGAAATTGAGTTTGGATAATAAAAGTGCGAAAGCTTCGGGAGTAGTTCTTGTTGAAAATGAAATAACTCGGATCACGGAATGGAATTTTACTAAATGTGGTGATAATACGGGTTGGCATGAACATGAGTGTGATTATGCGGTGATCCCAATGTTTTCAGGAATTTTAAAAATTGATGATGGAACCACTATAAGCGAAAGCTCTGTAGAGCACGGCAAACCCTATTTTCGAAAAAAAGGTGCCCGTCATGACGTTATTAACGGCAATGATTTTTCCTGCAGTTTTATAGAAATAGAATATCTTTAGGGTGTATTTATTAAATAATTAAACTTGAGGTTACTGATATGACAAATTCGAATGTGGGGTCTGGAGATAGTGGATTTCGTTTAAAAGAAAATAAGGATTCTATGTATGAGTTGACCTATGCGGGTGCATTGAGCTTCTGTCGTAGGAAATATAGCAGGAACTTGAACGGTGTGGATGTGGTTGTCAGTGGTATCCCTTATGATAACGCAGTAACAAATCGGCCCGGAACTAGACTTGGTCCCAGGGCAATTCGAGCAGCTTCGACACAACTTGCCGAGTTAGAGCATTTCCCTTTTGGATTTGAGCCATTTCAGAATTTATCTGTAATAGACTACGGTGACTGTATGGTTGACCCCCATCAACCGACAACGGTTTTTGATACGATTGAGACGCATGCAGATGTTATCCTCGGCTCAGGAGCCAAGATGTTAACTCTGGGAGGTGACCATTCGGTATCTTATCCATTGCTTAGAGCTCATGCCAAAAAATATGGGCCAATCACTTTGGTCCAGTTTGATGCTCACTGCGATACTTGGGAAGATGATGGAGTCCGCTTTGATCACGGCACTATGTTCACTCGAGCCGCCCATGAAGGTATCATAGACGTGCGTAAATCTAGTCAGGTTGGGCTTCGGACTTTTAACAAAAGTGATTGCGGATTTGAAATTTTAACAAGCCCTTGGATTCACCGCAATGGTATTCATGCGGCCTTGGATATAGTTCGAAAGAGAGCTGGTAGCAGCCCAGTATATCTTTCTTTTGATATCGACGGCCTTGATCCGGCATTTGCACCTGGTACTGGAACACCAGTTATTGGTGGTCTTGCTAGCTGGCAGGGACTAGAGTTTGTGCGTGGTTTAGAAGCATTAAACCTAATCGGTATGGATATAGTTGAGGTTTCTCCGGCCTATGATCATGCAGAAATTACAGCTATTGCTGCCGCGAACATGGCATATGACTGGATTGCAGTTTTAGCTAAAAAGAATGGCGCTAAATGCCGCGTTACGGGTAGAATTTAGTCTGAGTGCCTTTAGACCAGTTTGTCTTAAAGTTTTAAACGTGTGATGTCTAATGTTTTGATTTTGAAGCTATAAAGTCCATAACGGATAGAAAAACTCCAGAACCAATAAACACTAGGTGAATTATAACCATCCACTGCAATTCTCTATCCGAATGCTGTGCTAAGTCCATAAAAGCTTCTAAAAGGTTAATACCGGAAATTGCTACTATCGACGCGATCAACTTTAATTTTAGTTCACTAAAATCGACCTTACCCATCCATGAGGGCTTATCTTCGCTATCTTGTGCCACTGAAATTTTTGAAACAAAGTTTTCATACCCAGCGAATATAATCATTAAGATTAAATTTCCAACTAAAGCAAAATCTACTATATGGAGTAGAAATAGCATCATCCCTTTGAGGTCGGTGGAAATAACTAAAGGTATGATATGAATAAACTCTTGAAAAACCTTTAGTGCTACAAATGCAAGAGATATGGAGAGTATCAAATATACTGGAGCCAATAACCATCTGCTACTAAAAATTAATTTTTCTATTATATTTTCAACTGCACTATGCATAGTATACCTCTGAGCTTTACGTGCCAAAGTCGGCACTTTTCCATACCTTGTTAACCTAAGATCCAATAATCTTAAAGTAAATCAAATGTTGTAAAAATGTTAATTTAAATTAACAATTATCTAACAACTTATCTTTTTTAGTTTGTCTGTGCTTCGGACCGTTTTTGTAAGCTGTAAAGACAAATTTGTTAATTTAACTTTTGGCGTTTATAGCGTAACTTATGATTTATCTTCGAACGATTGGGATTTAGTTCTAACATGAAAATAAACTCGTTATATGTTTTTTCGAAAATCTATATCTTGGCACTCCTTGCTTCAGGAATATTTGTTTCGATACTCAAGTTTTCATTTTTAAATGCCGATCTTCTTATTAACGTTGCTCAAGCTATTTTGTTTATTTGTGGTATGGTTCTTTTAGTAAGATTGAAAAATTTTAGTCGATTTTATCGACTAGTATGTTTGTTTATTGCTCTACCACTTTTTACTTATTTATCTTTAGAACTCCTTCAGGATTTAGAGAAGATTTTATCGGATAAAGGATTGTTATTATATAAAAACAGTGACCTAACAGATAAACTTATTAGTTTAAGTTATTATTTCATCCCATCGATTAATCTTATGATAGTATATAAGTATGAGTTTCTAGATGAAAACAAAAATAACGCCACTTCAAAAATTCCTGAAATTATTTCGCTACTAGTACAGACAGTGTTGTTTGCTATTCCTACCTTGATTGTTTTGTCGAGAGTTTTTGGTTTTGAGTTAACCAGCATTTTGGCAACATCTGGTGTTCTTGCCGCAATTATTGGATTGGCTATTCAAGCAAATCTAAGTAATATTTTATCCGGTGTTTTCGTTAATATTGAGAGACCATTTTCTTCAAATGAATGGGTCTCAATTGGAAGTGTTTCAGGGTTAGTCTCGGACGTCACATGGCGCTCTACAAGACTTAGAACTCTGGATAACACCGAAATAACAATTCCAAACGAGCTTGTTGCAAGTTCAATAATTGTCAACTGGAGTCGAAATGACAGTGAGTTGATGAGTGATGGGTTTAATATATTTAAAGAATTATCGTTTCATCCAAGGCATGATCCGCAACACTTAACTCAGCTACTTCATAATGCTTTAAAGAAAGTTAAATCAGTTGATGGTCGTAAGCAATTAGATCTTCAGCTTGTAAACTTTATTGATGTAAGTGAGTACGGGTTAAAATTTGAAATAGGCTTTGATTGCACTAATCCTTTGCAACGGAAAGCTCAACAAAATGCTGTCCTGCAGGAGGTTCATAAAACATTACAACATGCTGGAATCGGTATGAGTGTCGGTCGGTTGCATACTGAGCTCGATCATGATGTTGGGTTTCATGCTTTAAAATCACATAGAACACCAGAAGATTTTGAACCCGGATTTTCTGGAGATTTTAATCCATATAATGAAGCAATTAAGAATGAAGTTTTACTTCAAAAAGTACCTATATTTGCATCAATGAACCATGAACAAATACGTAGTATTGCTGAAAACTGTAAGAGAGTTCATTTTAAGACGGAAGATTTGATTATAAAACAAAATGATCCGGGAGATAGTTTGTTTATAATCGCAGATGGGGTGGTTAGTATCCAAGTCGATCAGGAAAACGGTAGTAGGGTTGTCGTGTCAAAGCTAGGGGTAGGAGATTTCTTCGGAGAGATGTCTCTTATGACAGGGGAACCGACAACAGCAAATGTTATTTCTGAAAGCCCCACAGTGGCATTGAAGGTTGATAAAGAAACAATTAAAGCATTGTTTTTAAAGAATCCAAAAGTTTTTGACCTTGTTTCAGAAATTCTGGCGAAGAGAAAAATAGCTTTAGGAGACATTAGCGCCAGTTCGGCAGAAGAAAGTAAGAAGGTTAAGAATATT
Source organism: Pseudomonadota bacterium (assembly GCA_027623875.1). Classification (GTDB taxonomy): domain Bacteria; phylum Pseudomonadota; class Alphaproteobacteria; order Rhodobacterales; family Rhodobacteraceae. The sequence continues at coordinate 2,121 of JAQBUS010000049.1, read as the reverse complement.
GCTAAAGAGTTGAAAAATGCGATTATAAGCTTTCTTTCTTAAAGGATAATTTAGATCGAATATCAGGACCTAGACTCTCAAGGCACGAAGCGGTGTTATTGTTTTCAGTTATCTTCCTTTTTCAAGAGCTCTTCGAATTTAGTACTTACAGTTTTTAATTCCTCTAAGGCTGCCCTTATATCTGAGGCATCAAAAACGTCCATATCGATATGTTTTCCGCGGTGAGAGTATGTTCGCCTGTTTTCCTTATGTTGTTTTGAAGAGAAATCTTTTACAAGATGTATCCTTACTGGTCTTGCGAAACCCTTAGGGGTTATTTCGTCAAAGTAGTCAGCGTCTACTTTTCCCTTAACTAAATTTAAGGTGTCGTCAGAAATTAAGATTTCATTTTTAGGTGCCTTGCCCTCAAGGCGCGCTGATAAATTAACCGGCCCTCCCAAAGCAGTATAATCCATTCGCTGACTTGAACCAAAATTTCCTACCGTACAAAAGCCCGTGGCAATTCCTACCCGTATATCAAGCCCGCCTGTTACACCGCTTCTAATCCAGTATTCCCTTAATTCATTGACTCGTGCCTTCATTCTAAGAGCCATTTCGATACAATTAAGGGCATCTTGTTCCTCTCCCAAAGATTCAGGATCTCCAAAAAAAACCATAATTGCGTCGCCAATAAATTTATCGATTGTTCCCCCACACTCTAACGCGATTGTAGTCATTTCAGATAAATAATTGTTAATTATTTGGGCAAGTTTTTCTGGTTCCAGAGTGTCACTAAGATCTGTAAAGTTTACGATATCTGAGAAAAAAACAGTTAGGTTCTTTCTCTTGTGAGACGTCGTTTCCACTTCTCCGCTCCTAAATATACTTTTATAAACCTGTGGAGATAAATATTTTGCTAAACGATTTGCTATATTTTCCAACCGCATACTTTTTTCTTCGATTATCTCCTGGTCACGCAATTTTTGATCTAAGAGCTCTTCTTTTTCAGCCCGTAGTTTATTTTCCGCTGTTCTGTCAACAAATTGACCTTGCACACCATTTAAGAAAGAGAAATCTGCATTCTGCGTAACTGCAGATAAAAGAGAATACACTTTCTCCTCACCAGCTATGGTTAGTTCTATCCTTGGTATGAGAACTCGGCCATTGGTGTTTAAACCAGATTGAAACTCATCAATCTGGGCATCAGGGACTCCTAATTGCTCTAATACACTTGGAAATAAAACCTTAGTAACATTTCCTAAAACCGGAAAAAATGACTTAAAATTATTATTGACCCTTAAAACCTCAAGGTCGATTGATGCAAAATAGGCGGCGGTAATTGCATTTGAAAAGTTAAAAAAACTTATATCTAAGATTGCATCTTGTTTAAAATAATCCTTAATCTCCAAGTTGATACCCTTTCTAGATATGTGCGCTAGAGTGCCTTAAGTGGGTAAAAACCATCTGTAAAAGAGACCATTCGCATTGTTTTTTTATCTATTCTTCCACCTGGGAGTTCTTTTTTCGACAAAGGCACTCACGCCTTCGCTAAAATCTTCTGTATTTCGGAGTTCGTTTAGAACTTCTTTACTGTAAAATAGACTCTCTTTTAAATTTAAATCACTGTCCATCGAATTTAGTATTTTCTTTGTAGCTTTAACGGCCGATGGTGACACAGCAACAATTTGAGAAGCTTTTTCAATGGCTGTTGAAAGCAGTTTATTTTGTTCAACTATTTTACTCACTATTCCTAGTGATAATGCCTCCTTTGCTCCGATATGGCGCCCGGTTAACAGCATTTCTACAGCTGCATTCCTGCCTATTTGTCTGGTTAATCTCTGAACGCCGCCAGCAGCAGCAAAAAAACCAACTTTGACTTCTGGCAATGCAAAAGTCGCATTCTCTGAGGCTATTATGAAATCACAAGCTAATGCGGTTTCAAATCCCCCTCCCATCGCGAATCCATTTACAGCTGCAATAATTGGCTTTTCAAGATTGAATCTCAAAGACAGCCCCGCAAAACCTGTTTCGCATATTTTTTCTTTCCCGCCTTGGGATGTATATTTTAAGTCATTACCAGCTGAAAAAGCTTTAGCACCTTCGCCTGTTAAAATAGCAACCCAAAGGTCAGGGTCTGTTGCG
>JAQBUS010000048.1 GCA_027623875.1 Pseudomonadota bacterium | reverse complement strand
ATTGAAGAAATCAACGACAGAAATAATTAAATTATTAAGAATTTGGTTTAATAATTTTTTTTAAAACTTGCTTGTGTAATTGAAAAATATTGACAACCTCTGTCCGAAAGGTCTCGATTCATAGGAGGTAAGTATGCAAGTCTCATCGCCAGACGAAATTCTTTCTTATTGGCTAGATGATGTAGGACCTTCGGATTGGTACTCCCAGAGCGATAAATTGGATTCTGCAATTCAAAGAAAATACTTAAATGTTTGGGAGAGCGCTAGAGCGGGTGCATTTCCTTTGTGGCTTACATATCCTAGCGGGGTATTGGCGTATATTATACTTACTGACCAATTCCCTAGAAATATGTTTAGGGGATTACCCAATTCATTTATTTTAGATAGTGTTGCTCTTGCTGCTGCAAATAATGCTATTCACAAGGGTTAGGATCTGAAAATAGACGAACGCTTTAGACATTTTTTTATCTACCATTTATGCATTCAGAGTCAATTGCCGATCAGGAACAGTATGTTAGGTTGTTTTTGAGTAGAATGCCTGAAACGGACCAGGAAAATCTTTTCAATTCGAAAGTTCACCGCGAGATCATCCGACAGTTTGGTAGGTTTCCATTTCGAAACAATGCTTTAAGCAGGTCGAGTACTAAACCGGAGTTGGAGTATCTATCGCTTGGTGGGTACAGGCACTCGGTAGTTTTATTAAATGATAGTTAAAGTTGTTTACGATTGACCTATAGTAGGTGATTTTACATTTCAACAGATCTGCTCACTGTTCTTAAAGGAACTTACAAATTAACTCATATCAATTGGTTTTTAGGCTTAGTTAAAGTTTTAGTAATTGGGCTTTAAAGTTTGGGGATGTGTGTTAATAGACTTACCTTATTCACGGGCATACTCGTTGTGTGTTCTGTTTTTTTATGAGTGGTTATTTCATGTCAGAACTTAAAAAAATTCAAGTTCGAGGTGCTAGAGAGCACAACTTAAAGAATATAGATGTAGATATACCGAGGAACCAATTTGTTGTAATTACTGGCGTTTCCGGGTCTGGAAAGTCCAGTTTGGCCTTTGATACCATTTATGCTGAGGGTCAAAGAAGATACGTTGAGTCTCTTTCAGCATACGCTCGCCAATTTTTAGATATGATGGAAAAGCCAGATGTTGACCATATTAGCGGACTAAGTCCAGCAATATCAATTGAGCAAAGGACCACGAGTAAAAATCCTAGATCTACAGTTGGTACTATTACGGAAATTTATGATTATTTGCGCCTTCTTTTTGCTAGGGCGGGCACTCCATTTAGCCCTGTGACTGGCTTGCCCATTGAGGCGCAACAAGTTCAAGATATGGTTGACAGGGTTCTTTCACTGCCTGAGGGAACAAGAGCCTATCTTTTGGCTCCAATTGTTCGAGATCGAAAAGGAGAATACAGAAAAGAATTTTTGGAATTAGTCAAACTTGGTTTCCAAAGGGTCAGGGTGGATGGAGAGTACTTTAGTTTAGAGGAACCACCTGTGCTTGATAAGAAATTGAGACATTCGATTGAAGTAGTTGTTGACCGAATTGTTGTAAAAAAAGGTACTGAGACTCGACTGGCTGATAGCTTTCGAACTGCATTAGACTTGGCAGATGGCATTTCGATAGTTGAGACAGTTGAGGAAAATCTGAATAGCAAGGAGGTTCTTACATTTTCAGAGAAATTTGCGTGCCCCACATCCGGTTTTACTATATCCGAAATTGAGCCTAGGTTGTTTTCATTTAACGCACCCTTCGGGGCGTGCCCTACTTGCGACGGTTTAGGAGTGGAACTCTTCTTTGATCCTCGTTTAGTCGTTCCGGATGATTCCTTAACTATTTATGAGGGTGCCATTGCTCCATGGAGAAAGGGTAAATCCCCATATTTTTTACAAACGATTGAATCTATTGCTAACCATTACGGTTTTAAAAAGAAATTATTGTGGAGAGAGTTAGAAGAGAAATATAAAAATATTTTTTTGTATGGATCTGACAAGGAAGAAATTAAATTTCGTTATGATGAAGGTGGTAGGGTTTATAATGTTATTCGTGCATTTGAAGGAGTTATTCCTAATTTAATACGCCGGTATAGGGAAACTGACTCCTCTTGGGTTCAGCATGATTTTGAAAAATATCAAAATGATAGACCCTGTGAAACGTGTGGCGGTTTCCGTCTGAAACCTGAGGCTTTAGCTGTTCAAATTTCTGGACTTCATATTGGAGAGGCCGTTCAGATGTCAATTAAGGATGTTGCTGATTGGATTCAGAAAATTCCTGAAAATTTATCACATCAAAAATCTGAAATTGCCAAAGCTATTTTGAAAGAAATCGGAGAGAGGTTGGGATTTTTAAATAATGTCGGTTTAGGATATCTTACTTTATCACGGAATTCCGGCACATTGTCTGGTGGGGAGAGTCAACGGATTAGATTGGCTAGTCAAATTGGGTCAGGTTTAACTGGGGTGCTTTATGTTCTTGATGAGCCTTCTATAGGTCTTCATCAGCGGGATAATGATAAATTATTAAAAACACTCAAAAACTTAAGAGACCAGGGAAATACTGTTATAGTTGTTGAACATGACGAGGAAGCTATTCGAGAGGCAGACTACGTCTTTGATATCGGCCCGGGCGCGGGTATTCATGGAGGTCAAGTCGTTGCATTTGGAAGCCCTGATGATATCGTTAAAAACAAAAATAGCCTTACTGGGCAATATTTAGCGGGTACAAAAAAAATAAAAGTACCTAAAGAGAGACGTTTGGGAAATGGCAATTCAGTATTCATTAATAATGCAACCGGAAATAATTTAAAATCTATAAGTGTGAATTTTCCACTTGGAAAATTTATTTGCGTTACGGGTGTTTCTGGGAGTGGGAAATCCACTCTTACAATAGAGACACTTTTTAAGAATGCTTCGATGGTAATTAATGGAGCAAAGCAGACACCCGCGCCCTGTGAGGGAATCGTCGGTTTGGAGTACCTTGATAAAGTAATTGACATTGATCAGAGGGCCATTGGAAGAACTCCTAGATCTAATCCAGCCACCTATACTGGTGCTTTCACTCCAATTAGAGAATGGTTCTCTGGATTGCCCGAAGCAAAGGCCAGGGGATATAAAGCCGGGAGGTTTAGTTTTAACGTTAAAGGTGGCCGATGTGAGGCTTGTCAGGGTGATGGTTTAATAAAAATAGAGATGCATTTTTTATCAGATGTGTACGTCACCTGTGAGACGTGTGTTGGTGCTCGCTATAACAGAGAGACTTTAGAAGTAAAGTTTAAGGGAAAGAGTATTTCGGATGTTTTGGATATGACTGTAGAGGAAGCTCAGTCTTTCTTTGTCGCCATACCATCTATTAGGGATAAAATGGACGCGCTAGTACGCGTTGGGCTTGGATATATTAAAGTTGGGCAGCAAGCGACAACTTTATCAGGAGGTGAAGCCCAGCGAGTTAAGCTTTCTAAAGAGCTTTCAAAGAGATCTACTGGAAAAACACTTTATATTTTGGATGAACCTACAACCGGTTTGCATTTTGACGATGTAAGGAAGCTTCTTGAGATTTTACACGAGCTTGTAGATCAAGGAAATACCGTTGTAGTAATAGAACACAATCTCGATGTAGTAAAAACGGCTGATTATATCATAGATGTTGGTCCTGAGGGAGGCGATGGAGGTGGTTCAGTTGTCGCTTTGGGAACTCCGGAGGATATTATTATGTCAACAAAATCCTACACTGGAAAATATTTAAAAAAGATACTTAAAGGATAACAATAATAAACGTTGAGTTGAGAGTTTTTATTTTTTAAATTACTCTGCGAAAAGTTTTGAAAGCTTCTGCATATAGAGTACGAGCTTCAATGCCTCTATAACGGGACCATGCCTTAATGCCTTCTAGTGAGAGACTGTTCGGTTCATCTCGTACCTGGCTTGGAAAGTGTTTTTTAAACAATTCAAGTTTCTTGTTCAATTCTTTTTCTGTCATACTAACATACAAATCCGGTTTGAAGTCGGTAGATGGACCGATAGAGTGGACGTAAGTGGGGTTCTCCATTACATATATTTCGTCTGGGCAGTGGAGCGCTGTAGGTCTCGTAGCAGCTATTGTCGCTTCATAAACGAGAGTGTGGTCCTGATGAAATGATGGTCCCTGAACTATTAAAATCTCGGGTTTCACAATTTTTATTATATTTTCAATTGCTGATATAATTTCTCTTTTTGGAATGGTGTCTAATCTGGAATCTGCATCAAGTGGTAAGTTCCCTTCTCGATGCCAGAGTCCCTTGAAGTGTTTAACATAGTTCGCATATTCGGTAATGCGAGCGTCGCGCTTCAGCTCTCCTGCATGATGAAGGTTAATGTCGGACACTGTTAAAAGGGCAAAGCGAATATCATACTTATCTCTGTGTTTTTCTAAAAAAGCAGAGGCACTAATTGCTGAGTCATCGCTATGAGCTTCGATTACAAGCAGGCGAGGTAAAGGTTTGACAGGTTTATCCATTACCAGACAATATATCATCAAATGGATAGTTTGTTAAGTTCTCAAATCCCGTTTCTGTAATAAGAACTTGATCTTCCAGCTTTATTGAGAAATCCCCGCCACCCTCACCGACTAGAGCTTCGACACATAAGGTCATTCCAGGTTTTAAGTCATATTCAAAAGCGCCCTTAACAGCCTTGTCCGGATAGCCTACCAAGGGCCACTCATCACATAAGCCAACACCGTGCATTTTACAGCCATATTTTTGAGTTTGAAACTTTTCATCTAATTTATGACCGTTTTCAATTAATTCGTTAATAGTAATCCCGGGTTTTAACATAGCCATATTTTCTGATATGTGGTCTCTGGCATGTTGCATAGCATATATCATTCCTGGGGGCGGTTTCCTATCTCCGATCCACCAGCTTCGAGAGATGTCACAACACATTCCGTATGCACCAATTAGGTCAGTATCAAAACTGATAATTTCATTATTTTGAATAATTCTAGGCCCACATTCTTGGAACCAAGGATTAGTTCTCTGGCCTGACGCAAGTAATCTAGTCTCAATCCACTCGCCACCTCTTTTGATGTTTTCGGCATGCAGAACCGCCCACACTTCGTCTTCACTCACTCCACCAGAAGGAATTGAGTTACGCGCATATTTTTCCATTTCTTCAACAGAAAGTTCACAGGCATGGCAGGCAGCGCGCATAGCTAATATTTCGTCTGGTCCCTTTATGGATCGCGCTTTCTCGGTGCACTCTTCGCCGGGTATTACTGTAAAACCGTGTGCCTCTAGCGCTCGAAGACCATGTATCATGGGTTTGTCTGCGGCCAACCGCATGTTTGATCCGCCGTGTTCTTGAATTAGCTGCTTTACCTGACTTGAAAAAATATCTGCTGCATCCTCAAGTTTGTCTCCTCTATCAAAGTAAAATAAATCAGCTCCCGATCTTTGTTCTTTAACTAAGGGATTAAATCTGGATAAAAATGGAGAATTTTTATAATCCCAGATAACCATGTGGCCGTCACTACATATTAAAACCGCCCTAAATGGATTGTGTGTATTCCAGAGCTGCATGTTGGTGCTGTCTGTCGCATACCTTATGTTTAAAGGGTCAAACATTAAAAGGCCACCAAGGTTTCTTTCGGCAATATGATCTGTGAGGCGTCTCCACCGGTATTCGCGCATTCTTTCTAAATTGGGAAGAGTTAATTCTTTGTCCTCCCACTCTTTATAAGCCAGAAGTGTTGGCCCGATTTCTATACGGTCATTGTCATTTAAGTTACCGTCTTTAAAATAGGTGCCCTTTGTCGGATCAATTTTTCTAATATCACTATAGTTTGTATTCATTTTTTTTCTCCAGTATTAAATTAAAGATGGCCCATAATTCTCGTTATGCTATTAAGAAAACGCCATTATATGCATTGCTTTTGTCGTTTTAGGATTTTTATGAAGATAGTATTGCAAAAATCGTTATCTTTTGCTCCATGGATGCAAACCCAGACTAGTAAGCTCCCAGGTATTACTCCTGTTTCGTTAAGTGAGTGGATACAGATAGATGAAGCATACACGGAACAACTTTTATTAAAATCGGAGTTAGTTTCCAAGAACTTTGATCAAGTCCATCGCCTAGCAAATGAAGCTATTCCGGCGGCAATTGAAGTTTTGAATAAAGTCCTAAGCTTAATCCCTGGTTTGGGGTTTGAGATTAATGGAAGCGAAGTGAGACGGCCAGATGAGGTTGTTGTGACTATTGATAAGGCTGAACCGCTTTTAAGCTTAGCTAAGTTGATCCAAGAGGATATTATTATTCTTCAAAAGGTTGGTGGCGAGCATTTACTGCGAGGTGCTTGTTTGTGCTTTCCAGCAAGCTGGGATTTAAATGAGAAATTCAATAAACCACTGACCCAAATTCATGAACCGGTCGAAAACTACGATACTATTTTGGCGCAACGTGTTGAACGAATAATCAGCTCCGTAAGGCCTGACCAACCTTTAATGCGAGGTAATGTGTTAAGGTATGCAAATCCGGAGCTTTTTCATCCTAAACGAAATTCCGATCTAGAAAGATTATCCAGAAAGGGAGAGTATATTCGATCAGAGAGACAAACCCTTTTAAAAATGCCCAATACAGATGCTGTCATATTCTCAATTCATTCGTACGTTATACGGGAGACAGATTTAAGCTCAGAGCAGGTAGCAGGTTTGGTTAGCCATGGCCTATCCTGAACTGTTTTTATTACGACACGGCGAAACGGAATGGAACTCAATTGGTCGACTTCACGGACAAAAAAACTCATCGCTAACTAACTTTGGGAAGGAGCAAGCCTTTGGTCAGGCAGAGTTTATAAAAGAACTAAGCCTTTCAAGTGATACCTTAATATATTCTAGTCCACTGGGACGATCTATCGAAACAGCTAAGATTATAAGTACACATTGTAGATTAGATGTTAGAGTTGATGATAATTTATCTGAAGTAATGATGGGGGAGTGGCAGGGGCTTACTTGGCTTGAGATTGAGACCTCTTATAGCGATATAATTTCAACCTCTATAAATAGATTTGATGCCTCTTTGATGGCTCCGGAAGGC
>JAQBUS010000047.1 GCA_027623875.1 Pseudomonadota bacterium | reverse complement strand
TCGGTCCAATGACCCCAACCGCACCAATAATTTTTCTGTCAGCGTTCATATAAGGAGAAACCACCAAAGATGAACCCGAAAGTGAAAAAAGTTTGTTTTCTGAGCCAATAAATATTCTGACTCCTTCACCCTCTTCTGTCAATTGAAGGAACTTTGCAATATCTCTTTTCCTCTCTAGATCATCAAAAAGGGATTTAATTTTATCTATACCTTGTTCATCAGTGTTTTCATTTAATAGCTTTGATCTTCCACGAACAATTAATCTCTCCTCTGTAACACTCTTATTTTCCCAAACAGCAACCCCAAGCTCTACCAACTCTGAAGCAAGTGCGTTTAACTCTTTTTTATTTTTGCTTATTTCACCTTGAATCCTAGCCCTCATTTCACTTACTGTATGACCCACCCCAATGTTGTTAAGAAAATTAGCTGCTTCTCGCATCGACGAGGGTGTTTGACCTTTTGGTGGGACAAAAAAACGGTTTTCCACACTACCATCTACGAAAACCAAAACAACCAGTGTTCTATCTTCAGCAAGACTCACAAACTGTATGTGTTTTATTGATGCTTCGTGTTTTGGGCAAAGCACCAAGCTTGCACTTTGTGTCAAACCAGATAGCGCCAAACCAACCCGGTCTAACATAGAGTTAATTTGAGGTTGATCCGTATCTAAAGTGTTATCTATCTTTTGTTTATCTTGTTCTCTAACCTCTCCAACCTCCATGATTGCGTCAACAAACATTCGGAGCCCTAGTTCTGTAGGAATTCTCCCTGCGGAGGTATGTGGGCTGTTTAATAAACCCAAAACCTCTAAATCCTGCATTACGTTACGTATAGTTGAGGCGCTAACACTTTTCGTTAGCGTTTGAGTTAAAGATCTAGACCCCACCGGCTCCCCAGAGGAGAGGTAGTTCTCAACGATTTGTTTAAATACTTCTCGACTTCTAGCGTCCATCACACTTGTAATATTTTGTTTAACCGCCATTCGACACCCTTTATTCCACGGTTATATCTATAAGGCTTTAACTATAACCGTCAATCTTGCTTGCAACCCAGTATAAAGCAAGCGTATTTGGTAATAGGTTCAAAGGAGAAGTAAACATGCGACCATCTGGTAGAGACTTAAACGAAATGCGAAGCGTTATAATCGAAACAAATATTACAAGACACGCTGAGGGATCTTGTTTAATAAAATGTGGAGACACACATGTTCTTTGCACTGCAACTATTGATGAAAAAGCACCCCCTTTCTTACGAAATTCGGGTTTAGGTTGGGTTACAGCAGAGTACGGAATGTTACCAAGGGCTACAAACTCTCGCATGCGAAGGGAGGCAAAAAATGGTCAATCAGGTCGGACTCAAGAAATTCAAAGGTTGATTGGGCGATCTCTAAGAGCAGGCGTAGACCGTGTTGCCCTTGGAGAAAGGCAAATTATAATTGATTGTGATGTTATACAGGCTGACGGCGGTACTAGATGTGCAAGCATTACCGGCGGATGGGTCGCGCTTCGTCTAGCTGTTAACTCTCTTTTAGATAAAGGCCTTATATTGCTTGATCCAATTAATGATCACGTAGCAGCAATCAGTTGTGGTCTATACGCAGGACAACCCGTTTTAGATCTAGACTATCTAGAGGATAGTGAGGCCGGCACAGATGCTAATTTTGTTTTAACCGGATTGGGCGGCTTAGTAGAGGTGCAGGGCTCTGCTGAGGGAGCAACTTTTAGTAGAACCGAGCTCAACACACTCCTTGATCTAGCAGAACATGGTGTTGAACAGCTTATAGCTTGCCAAAAAAAGGCAACCTCTAAATGATAGGAATGCTCCTAAATAAAGACCTTCTAATCGCTACACATAATGCCGGAAAACTAGAGGAAATATGCTCTTTACTAGATGACTTCCCAATAAATATAATCTCTGCCAAAGACTGTGGGCTGCTGGAACCTATAGAAACGGAAGACACGTTTATCGGAAATGCTCGAATAAAGGCCCACGCTGCGGCAAAAAAAACTGGCATACCTTCTTTAGCTGATGATAGCGGGTTAGAGGTATATGCACTCGGTGGAGCCCCTGGCGTCTATACAGCAGATTGGGCAGAAACTAGAACCGGTCGAGACTTCAATATGGCCATGGGAAAAGTTAATGACGCGTTGAAAAAAATTAACGCCCCTTTTCCAAGAAGGGCTCGTTTTTGCTGTACACTAGTTTTGGCATGGCCTGACGGGAGCGATGAGGTTTTTTTTGGCTCTGTTGATGGTGAAATCGTGTGGCCAATGCGTGGCCAACTTGGCCATGGATATGATCCTATTTTCCAACCAAATGGATATTCAACAACATTTGGTGAACTAGATCCCTCCGAGAAAAACAAAATAAGTCACAGATCATTAGCATTTAATAAACTTGTCGAGTCTATACGTGCTTGAAAATTGGCAACGCGCAGGCTTTGGCCTTTATATACATTGGCCTTTTTGTCAGGCCAAATGTCCGTACTGTGACTTTAATAGCCATGTATCAAAACATATAGACCAAGAAGTCTGGAGGACAGCTTACCTTTCGGAAATAGAGCGGGTCTATGCTCTAACACCCAATAGAGTTCTCGGCACTATCTTCTTTGGTGGAGGCACGCCCAGTTTAATATCTCCAAAAACCGTTAACGATATTATTAAAAAAATTAAATCCCTTTGGAAGACGGCAAATGATTTTGAAATAACTCTTGAAGCTAACCCCACATCGGTAGAGGGTTCACTCTTTTGTGACTACAAATCTGCTGGCGTAAATCGTATTTCCCTGGGAGTCCAAGCCCTAGATGACTTAGCGCTAAAAAAATTAGGCAGACTTCACACCGTAACTGAGGCTAAAGCAGCTCTCGAAATAGCCTGTTCAATTTTCGAAAGAGTAAATTTTGATTTGATTTATGCGAGGCAGGACCAATCACTAAAAGATTGGGAAAAAGAATTAATTTCGGCTCTAAAACTAAAAGTTAAACACATCTCGCTCTATCAACTGACAATAGAGGATGGAACTGTATTCGGGAAAAGAGCTCAGGCTGGAAAACTCTTAGGTCTCCCTACTGAAACTCTAGCAACAGACATGTATTTTCTCACACAAAATATCATGTCTGATAATGGCTTTAATCAATATGAAATATCAAACCATGCCTTAACAGAAGAAAAATCTCGACATAATCTAATTTACTGGCGAGGGGGTGATTTTATTGGAATTGGTCCTGGAGCCCACGGCCGCTTATCCTTTGACGATAAAAGGTGGGCTACCGTGGAAATTAAAATGCCGCAAAAATGGCTGAATCACGTTAATAAACTAGGTTCCGGTGAGGAATCAAAAACCTTTATTAGTAAGTCTGAAGAAGCACTAGAGTACTTAATTATGTCTACCAGACTTGCTGAAGGGTGTGATATCGGTGTTGTGAGCAGATTAGATTCTAACTTATTAAAAATGAATAAAATCAAAGACCTAGAGGATTTGGGTTTTTTATATTTAGAAAAAAACAAATTAATTCCTAGCCCTCGAGGACGTGTGGTTTTAAATACTCTCTTAGCTGAGTTTATATAGTTTTCAATTTTTGTTTAGTAAGATCTCGCAAAGGACGTCTAGATCTAGAAGGCTCTTATAATTAACAACTAGGCTTCCTGTACCTGAAGTGGGGCTATGATCAATACGTACTTTCATTTTAAGTTGGCTTGATAAATCTCGCTCTAAAGACAGTGTGTCAGCCGGTTTCTTCTCAATGTTTTTTATCTTAATATTATTTCTACCTATCGTCTCTGAAGATTGTCGACGAACCAATCGCTCTGTTTCCCTGACTGATAGGCCTTGGCTCAGAACTTTTCTTGCCAAAAAGCTGGGGTTCTTAGTTGTAATTAGGGCCCTCGCATGTCCAACGGACAGGGTGCCGTCTTGGACCCATTCCAAAACAATTTCTGGAAGCAAAAGAAGCCTCAGAGCGTTCGCGATATAGCTCCTACTCTTACCCACAGCCTTGGCCAACTGATCCTGTGTCCTATTGAACCTACTCTGTAATTGAGCAAACCCTAAAGCCTCCTCTATAGGGTTAAGGTCAACTCTTTGGATGTTTTCAATAATGGCTATTTCAAGCACTTCGAGGTCCGTAAAGTTTCCTATTACAACTGGAACTTCATGCAATCGTGCCAGTTGAGCAGCACGCCAACGACGCTCCCCCGCTATTATCTGGTAAAGACCTTCTTTATTTGGATAGACTCGAACTAGAATAGGTTGAAGTATTCCCTTCTCCGCTATTGAGCTTGAAAGCTCTTCTAACGACTTTTTTGAAAAAGACTTTCTGGGTTGCTCTTGGTTTGGCTTTAAAAGCTCAATCGCCACACTTTTTCCCAAACCACCCACCGGCTGGCTTTCTGCGGCTAAAACGTTAGCAAAAGAGCTTTCACCCATAAGCGCAGACAACCCACGCCCAAGTGCTTTTTTTGGTTTTTTCATGTCTTAAATGCCCCCATTGTTTATAATCCAGAATGCCTTTCTAAAATTTCTAATGCTAAAGCCCTATAAGCTATAGCTCCTTTAGACCGCGGAGAATAATCAAATATTGTTAAGCCAAAAGATGGGGCTTCACTTAACTTAACACTTCTAGGAATAACAGTTTTAAAAACCAAACCTTTAAGGTTAACCCTTACATCTGCCTCGACTTGGGTACACAAGTTATTCCTGCCATCAAACATAGTCAAAGCTATCCCTTCAAACCGAAGCTTCGGGTTTGCTGTCTCTCTAATCTCCTTAACAGACAACATAAGCTGCGATAAACCTTCCAAAGGGAGGAACTCAGCCTGAAGTGGAACCAAAACACTATCAGACGCTACTAATGCATTAAGGGTCAACAAATTTAGTGCTGGAGGACAATCTATTAATATATAATCAAGACTTATGCTTTTTTCTTGTTTTTTTTCAAATATTTCTCTTAAAATACTAACACGTTCTTTTTTTCTTGATAGATCTAAATCTGCTGAGGTAAGATCAACACTCCCCGGGACAATACTTAAACCATCTAAACCCGTCTCAAATAAAACAGAATCTACAGAGGCTCCCTTTACTAGCAAATCATATGCTGTCCCACTCCGCTTGTCAGACCCAAAACCCAAAGCTGTTGATGCGTTTCCTTGCGGGTCCAAATCTAGGATTGCAACGAGCTTTCCTGCTCGTGAAAGAGCAGCAGCCAGATTTACTGTTGTAGTTGTTTTTCCAACCCCACCCTTTTGGTTTGTTACCGAAATAACCCTGGGCTTCCTACCGCTAAACATTCAACCGCCTCAACTCTGTTATCGTTAATATAAAAGAGTTATTATTTGTTTCGCTTTCTTCTTTTTTTATTTTAAATTCCCAATCTAGAAGAGCCTCTTTGATTTCAGGTATAAACCGCTCTCCTTTTAAAAAAATCCCGATACCTCCAACCCTTAAATGTCTCTCTGCATACCCAAAAAGGACCACAAGAGGTGCCAAAGCCCGAGCTGTAACTATATCTACATCAAGAGCGTTAAGTTTTTCAATGCGCGAATCCACAACTGAAACACTAACATCCAAAATGCGGCTAACCTCCCTTAAAAACACAGCTTTCCTTTGATCTGATTCAACAAGTTTAAAGTTCAGTTCAGGCCTTAACTCCCTGGCTAGTATTGCCAAAACCATTCCTGGAAATCCTGCTCCAGAACCCAAGTCTGCAACTGTGTTTACCCCCTTTGGTATCTTTAAAAAAATCTGCGCCGAGTCTAAGATGTGTCTGGCCCAAATATTGTCCACACTCCCCGCGGAAATCAAATTTATTTTCTTTGTCCAAACACTTAAAATTTTTTCATATTCCAAAAGAGACGTTAAAGTTTCACGTGAAACACTCAAATCTTTACTCAAAACCGTCTGTGTTTGACTTGTGTTTATCACGATGCCCGTCTGGATTTGATGTTTGCTAATATCAAGGTTAATGCTGCCGGTGTAATGCCATCTATTCGGGAGGCCTGGCCAAGGTCCTCTGGTCGTGTCTTTATGAGCTTTTCCGAAAGCTCATTAGACAACCCAGATATGCCCACATAGTCAAACTTTTCTGGTATCCGGACACCCTCATCTCTCTGCAAAACTTCGACATCCCTCTTTTGCCTATCTAGATAGTTCATATACGTTGCATCTCGCTCCATTTGTTGGGTGATTTCTAAACCTACATCGCGTAAATCTGGGACTATCTCAAAGAAATTCTTAGTGGTAACGTTTGGAAAAGCCAACAGCTCCAAAATTGATCGTCTCTTTCCATCTTTATTAACCTTTACTCCGCATAAATTAGCCTCTTGTGGTGTTAATTTATGGCCCTTAAGAATTGTCCTTGTTTTTACCAACTCATCTATTTTTTTATGAAAAACTTCTTTTCGAACCTCAGAAACACACCCGATTTCTATACCCAATGAGGTAAGTCGTTGATCTGCATTGTCTGCTCTTAACGACAGGCGAAACTCCGCTCTGGAAGTAAACATTCTATAGGGCTCTTCTACACCGCGAGTAACTAAATCATCAATCATCACTCCGATATAAGATTCCGACCTCCGAAAGCTTACCTCTCCCTTGTCCAACACACTTAATCCCGCATTTAATCCTGCCACGAGACCCTGTGCTGCGGCCTCTTCATAACCCGTAGTTCCATTTATTTGACCTGCTAAATAAAGGCCTTGAACATCTTTTAGCTCTAGGCTATGGCGGAGAGCTCTAGGATCAACATAGTCGTACTCAATCGCGTAGCCCGGCTGCAAAATCACAGCACTCTCTAGTCCTAAAATTGATGTTACATACTGCTCTTGAACATCCAGCGGAAGAGATGTCGATATTCCGTTAGGATACACCGTATCATCGTTTAAACCTTCAGGTTCAAGAAAAACTTGGTGGGAGCTTTTATCAGAGAAACGAACGACTTTATCCTCTATAGATGGGCAGTAGCGAGGGCCTGAGCTATCAATAAAACCACCGTACATAGAAGATTTATCTAGATTCTTTCTAATAATATCATGGGTTTGCCCATTTGTGTGGGTTAAGCCGCAATTCACTTGTCGAAGCGGCGGGCTTTTTGATAAAAATGAGAACAAACTTGGACAT
>JAQBUS010000046.1 GCA_027623875.1 Pseudomonadota bacterium | reverse complement strand
ATTCTCCCTCACAGTTTGATAAAATTAATCTTAAAGCGGATTTATTCTTTTTAAATCAATAGCTAATAATTACTTTAAATTTATTATATCACTAACTACACTAATCTTAAATGCTTAATGAAAGGATCCCACATGAAATTTGCTACTTTTGGAACTGGCGGAATTGGAGGTTTTTTAGGCCTTAAATTATCTCAAGGCGGATTTAAAGTTGCAACAATTGCGAGAGGAGAACACCTTAGGGTGATTAAAGATAAAGGGTTATCTCTGATCTCAGATGGCCATGAGCATACAGCTAAGCCTTGGATGGCGACTGAAAATGTTGAGAGTGTGGGGCCTGTTGACGTAATTTTTTTAGGCGTTAAAGGAGATAATTTAAGGGATGCGGCGGAAAAATGCAAACCAATGGTGCAAGAACACACTATAGTTATTCCTTTTTTGAATGGCGTTGAAGCCTCATCAATAATATCCAATATTTTAAACCCAAAAAACGTAGGTAGTGGAGTAGCCTATATATCTGCTACCATAAGTAAGCCAGGTACAATCACACAGACAGGTGCTAATCAAAAATTTCTTATAGCTGAGACTGACAACAAGCTGACAAAACGGATTACTACACTCCGGCAAATTTTAAATAAATGTAATGTCTCATCACCTGCGACTAAAGACATTCAAGTCGATCTGTGGTCAAAATTTATATTTTTTTCGGCCCTTTCGGGGATTACTGCTGCTGCACGTTGTAATATCGGAGACATTTTAGACAACCCAGAATTGAGCAAATTATTTAAAGGCGTCATAACAGAAGCAGCTGAACTGGCTAGAGCGTCAAATATACCAGTCGATATTCAAGTTGAAATCAACACCTGGGATTTTATACAAAATTTACCACGTGAGATGAGAGCATCTACAGCAATTGATCTGGAAAAAGGTAATCCATTAGAAATTAATTGGACAATAGGCGCCGTTAGTCGAATGTCTGAAGCACTCGGAATAACGGCGCCTATAAGTCAAGCTATTTATAGCTTGCTAACTCCTTTTAAAAATGGCTGATTTACAGTAACCAATTCTGAAGCTTTACTTCATGGGGAGCCGGTGCTCAACAATACGAGCCATTATCGAGGCGCCTATAGGAATTACATTAGGATCTAGAACAAATCCAGGGTTATGTAGCGGCATAGTTCCCGAATGGCCAACTCGGCAATATGCCCCAGGCACAATTTTCAACATATCCGCAAAGTCTTCAGATCCGGTAGCAGGTTGAGCCTGGTCATCTATGTTTTCCTCTCCAACGATATCTTTTGCAGCTTCCATATAGGCATCTGACAATTCGTTGTCATTTATTAAAACATCAAAAATATTTCTAAGATCTAGTTTTATTTTAACACCGTATGCCTTTTCAAATCCTTCACAAAGATCTTTCATCCGAGAAGCCACTAACGCGTAAATATCTTGCGAAAAATATCTAATAGTGCCGGCCAGAGAGGCTGTTTCAGGAACAACATTATAAGCTGAACCGGCATGGATTTGGGTAATTGAAACCACACAGGATTCTAACGGGGGTACATTTCGGCTTACGATATTTTGTATTTGCCCTACCAAGGCAGAGGCAATCACTAGAGAGTCCTTCGACTGCTGGGGCATTGCCGCATGGCTTCCTACACCATGAATATCTATATCAAAAAATGCTGCGCCAGCCATAGCAACGCCTTTACAAATATCAACTTTATTAAGAAGTCCATTCGGCGTGTTATGCATTCCAAAAATTTCGTCGCATGGGAACTTTTCAAACAGCCCTTCAGCAAGCATTCCTCTTGCCCCACCCAAACCTTCCTCAGCTGGCTGAAATATTAATACCGCTGTGCCATTGAAATCTCTGGTTTCGGCCAAATGTTTTGCGGCACCCAGAAGAATTGTAGTATGGCCGTCGTGACCACAAGCATGCATTGTTCCCGGGTTAGTAGAGCTAAATGACAACCCAGAAGCTTCTTCTATTGGGAGAGCGTCCATATCAGCTCTTAAACCAACACGCCGATTCCCATTACCATTTCCTTTAATTATCCCAACGACTCCAGTTTTTGCTAAACCTGTGTGAACTTCGTCGACACCATAACTACGAAGTTTTTCCGCAACTATTTTCGAAGTGCGTTCTTCTTGAAAGCCGAT
This sequence comes from Pseudomonadota bacterium, assembly GCA_027623875.1. Classification (GTDB taxonomy): domain Bacteria; phylum Pseudomonadota; class Alphaproteobacteria; order Rhodobacterales; family Rhodobacteraceae. The sequence goes on along the minus strand of JAQBUS010000046.1, from coordinate 5,001 downwards.
TTCCGGGTTCGCGTGCAAATCTTTAAAAATTTCAGTTAGCTCTGATGCATAACTCGAAATCGCCGGTAAAATATTTATACTCATTTCATGTCTCCTAAGTTAAAAAAGAAATTCAGAAAGAGTCACCACTTTCCAGTACCTCTTAAATTAATATTCCTTAAAAAATTGATCAAGCTGAACCTCTCCATAAGCCCAATTTTTTGCAACTCTTAATTTTTCTTTATAAAAAAACCTGCTCCTACTGAATCAAAAGCGCCACCTTTAAAAGAGAGAGAAACGCGTCCATCGATTTCCTGACTGTATAAAAGATATGACTCTCCGTTAATTTCAACTGCTGGCGCAACAACTTGAATGCTTTTTCCTTTAAGCTTAAATTTTGTTGGATGAAACTCATCCGGCGAAAGCATAAAATTAATGGCCTGCATGTCAGACTTAAGATTGTCGAATTTATCTCCTGTCATAAGGGATAACTGTGTATAACCGGTCAGAATGTCGGAATCAGTTGCGTTAAGAAAATATGGATCCTTAACGTCTGTATTACTAGTTAGAGGCATTTCACCTTCTATAGTAACGGTGTACCCCATACTCGAGGTTTCTAACTCAAAATCACTTATATCCATGTACTCATCTAAGATGTTTTCTAGAGCGTTCACTTGAACTCTCTGCTCGTCATCCAGCTCTCCGAAGATTGAAAAGGTAGCAGTAAACTCTACGGATTGCTCTTCCCCCTGCGCTGCAGAAAAAATATCCTCAGCCTTCAGCGCGATCTCAACTTCCTCTGCTTTGCAAGAAATTAAAAAAATAAAACTTGCAAAAATTAATCCAACTTTTCTGAAATTCACCTTATAGCCTTTCCTAAATGTTTTAATGCTATTTGGTATCCGTCAACTCCAAACCCACAAATTACAGCCTCTGCCCTCAAGGAGACATAAGACTTATGTCTGAACTCTTCTCTCTTATGGATGTTGGAGATATGTACCTCCACCACGATACCGTCGTAGGCATTTAAGGCGTCCAATATCGCAACCGACGTATGACTAAAAGCTCCGGGATTAATAATTACTCCGTCGGCCTTACCTCTAGCATCATGAATTAAGTCGATAATTTCGCCCTCATGATTTGATTGCATGAACAAGGTATTAAATCCTAATTGGTCGCCAATATCACCGCAGGTTTTTTCAATTTCTTGAAGCGTAACACTTCCATAGATCTCTGGCTGTCGCATTCCAAGAAGATTCAAATTTGGTCCATTAATTATATAAACTAGCTTATCCATTAGATGTCTTTCTCTATACAAAACCGCGAATGTTGAGTTGTTCGCAACATAATGAACATAATAAAAGATTTGATCAAGTACAGTAGTAACTTAAACTCAACTAACTGCTCACTATTGATGTCTATATATCTATGCCTTCTTTACGCTCAATATATGCGCAAATTCACTCATTGTGGGAATTAGTGATGCAAAGCATAAAAAGACACAACTAAAAATACGAGTTAAAAAAAATGCCTGAATTACCGAAATGTGGATGTGGCCGTTCTCCAACAGGCAACTGTATCGGGTGGCATGCTCTCTCTGAAGAAGAATATCAAAAAAAAACCACCTATGAAACACCCTAGGCTCAAAAATCTTGAAAATGAATATTTGCTAGGTGGCTGCGCAATGCCAACCGCCCAGCCAATGCTTCGACTAGTTTCGGTCTGCAAACGCCAGTGGTTAATTCGTCAAGGGCGATAGCTAGAAACCAACCATGCAAAGCATTTAAGAGAACAGTATAAAACTGAATGTAGGAAAAAAAATGACTTATATATCAATTCAGGTTAACTTGTAATAATGACATCTCTATGAGAGTTCTTCGTATTGATAGCAGCGAACAAACTGAAACCGGGCAGAGCCGCCGTTTGCCTAACCTTATCCTTGATAGGTTATACACGCTTGGAAAGTCACCAGACGTAACCGTTCGCGATCTTGATAAGCGTCTCCCGCAATTGGAACGCGCATGGATAAAGGCCGACACAACAACGACCGATGATCGCACTGACGATCAGAGAAAAACTTAACCTTGTCTGGCACGCTGATCGCCGAAATCGAAGCGGCTGATACCTTGATTATTGGCGTGGCTCTCTACAACTTCTCAATCCCGGCCAGCCTAAAGCTATGGATCAATCTGGTCTGCCGCGGTCGAAAGATTTTTGCCTATTCAGAAGATGGTCCCAAGAGGCTGATGATCCGGAAAAGGGCAATCGTTTGCTTTGCCTCAGGTGGTACACAATTTGGATCAGATATTGATTTCGCAAGTGGCTATATACGTTATATTCTTGGCTTCATTGGGGTCACAGATGTTACATTTATCGCTGCTGAAAAACGCTTTAAGGATGATCAGGCATTAACCCGTGCTGATGCGGCAGTCGATGCGTTGATAGGTCAACTGTAATCAGATGAATGTAAGGGGCATTAAGTGTTCTTCAAAACGTCAAACAGTTGATAAGTTACCATCTTCCAGGTTCTCAACTTCGGTTTGATACTGCTAATTTTTTGTTTCAAAGAAAGGTATTCTTCGCTATCCTCAAAAAGCTGAAGCATGTATCCCGATAACTTTTCATGATCGTTTGGATCAAAATACAATCCAAGGTCACCGCAGACCTCCCTAAATACGGGGATATCCGAAAAAATGACGGGAGTGCCACACCAGAGCGCCTCACCAGCAGGTAGCCCCCATCCTTCGATGTGGCTTGGAAGAATCAATCCCCGCGCCCCTTCGTAGAGGCGCTTGAGATCTGTTTCATTGGGATTTGCTATCATCTCGACATGATGGGCTATCGGTTTATACTTTCCACTTTTTAAGGCTTGGATCGTGAGTTTTCGAATTGCTCCAGCCAGCACAAGCATTGGTGGATCAACTAACTTGGTCAAATGTTCAAGATATGCGTCAAGAACAACATTTAAATTTTTGCGACCGAGCATAGTGCCAACCATCAAAAAGTAAGGCTTTTGCGGGAGGTCAATCTCAAAACTTTCTCCACTTTCCAAAATTTCATGAACGAGGGGGACAGCGGTTATGTTTTGAGGTTTTGGGATATTCTCTGCCGCGCAATAAGCTTCTATGTCGTCTTTTGTGAATTGTGAATTGGCAATTTGATGTCTACAATTTTGTAAAATAAAGTTAGTATCATGATAGAAGTTATTGCCAAAACTAGTTGTTTTGATCCCATTAAAATTATGCAGTGGGATAAGATCATGCACCATGGGCACTACTTCAACATTTTGCATTTGGCGGTTGATCGTCATCATCATATTCAAAATCAGCCTAGGTCGAGCAGCCGAATAAAAAACTCCATCACTCATATCGACATCTTCGAGAACGCCTTGATGTGTTTTCCAGCGCCTCAAGTTCATCCAACGTACGAATGGTAAAAGTGTTTTGGTGAAAAGTGCCTCTGCATCCTTGCGATAAGTGCGCTCGCGATATCGAATCGTTTGTATTTCAGGCAAGCCGAAAGCTCTCTTGCGTGGCAAGTTCTCAGGGTTGGGATAAATGCGAAAGAACTTATCGTGATCTTGAGAATGGATTACGAAAACGGTTTCTGGGAATTTCACTGCCGCGCAATTTGCAACTTCGGCAACTACGCGAGCGATACCATAATAGCGAAATTTTCCACCTCCGGCATTCATCAATTCGGTCAAGTCATAGTAAATTTTTTTCATCAGGCGTCCCTTTTTAGTAGAATGCAGGGGCGTGAGCGCGTAAAAAAAAAATTGTGTTGTCAGGAATGGGCTTCACAGTTTCCGACCAAACATCACCAACCATGGCTCAACATCCCCCGACAACCCGAGAGACTTCCCAGAATAACAGTTAGTAACTGTAAAATTGATACTGTGGAAATACGATTGCAACTCTGGCTCTGTATAGTAAGCGTAAAACCTACCTAAACTATCTCTTCTTTCTCCCGTGCCGGCCTTCATACCCAAAACAAGAGTTCCATCCTGCAATACCATCTCTTTGATAACACTCAGGCATTCCAAAAAAGCGTGCTTTTTCAGATGAAGTAAACTAAAGTGCGCGTAAACCCCACTATATTTAACATCTAAATCCAACTCGTCGAAAGCACATAAACGGGCACAAAGTCCTGGCTTTTGGTTGGAAAGCTTAACCATCTCTTCTGAACCATCCACTGGATCTGGAACTAACCCTTGTTTCATCATGAATTCAGAGGCAACCCCGGTTCCGCACCCCAAATCCAAGATCTTTGACCCTTTGGAAAACAAATTGATAAAATCCTCAAGATAACCACTTGGGCTAAAGTCCACTAAGCGCGAATATTCATCAGCTTTACTATTGTAAATATCGATGGTTTTCTGGTCCAACATACTTCATTTTATAACTTTAAGAAATAATGGCCACAAGACACTAATTTTTTGCAAGTTTACTTAAGCATTTACGTAAGACCATGAGGTCAGCTTCTGGCAAACCTTTACAAATCTCTTTATCGAATTCTCCAGCTACAATCCTAAGTTTCTCAAAAGCCCTAAAACCTAGTGCCGTTAACTGCAGTGATTCAGATCTTCTGTCTAATTTCTGCCTTGCTCTTTTGAGAAAACCTTTTAACTCTAAAGCTCTTACAGCACGACTAATTTTTGTCTTATGCATAAGAGCCCTGAAAGTTATATCCGTCGCTGACAAGGAACCGAAGCTTCCTAAATGAAACATAACTCTCCACTCAGCTCTAAGCATGCCGTATCGCGCCTTATAATGTCTTTCAAATGCCAAACCGCTTTTTTCTGAAGCCTGATTCAGTAAATATGGTAAAAATTTATGCATATCAAATGTTCGAATCTTACTCATAATTAAGAACTTTAGTTCTTGTTAGTTACAATTACAACTGTTACATTTAATACCAATATGGAGGAATGTTGAAATGAGTGAAACCAGAGAAATCAAGTCGCACGCCCAAATATTTAAAAATAAACAAAACTTAAAAGCCTATATGCCCGGGTTTGGA
>JAQBUS010000045.1 GCA_027623875.1 Pseudomonadota bacterium | reverse complement strand
AGAGTATAAAGTCTGGCCACCCTATTACCTTGCAAGAAGTAAATACGATTGCAGATAGCCTAGGAGCCCCAATGACTTTGCCCCTTTCCTTCTCAATTGCGCAACGTTTTGTGGATAAAGTTGTCAGAGTTTAAGACGAGGAGGTACTTCAGTCGATGATGCATTATCAAGAGGTTTTACGAATTACTGCAGAGCCAGCGTGTGCGGCATCATTGGCTGCTATCATTGGTCCACTAAGAGAAGAAATATCCGGCAGAACAGTAGGTATATTAGCATGTGGTTCTAATATAAGTTTGGTTAGGTATGACTCTTTATTAAAAGATTTTAATATAAACTGACTAAATAATAATTTTTGAAATACTAAGGTGTTACAAAATAATGGAACCAAATAAAAATACCAATAGATGGGTTATGCTCGGGGTTTTGTTTATTGCCCGCGTGACTATGGGGTTCCAGTTTCAGTCCGTAGCTTCCCTCTCTCCCCTTATGGTGAATGAGTTTGGTATTGGAATAGCTGATTTAGGAATCCTCATTGGGTTATATGTGTCACCAGGCATTTTTCTTGCATTGCCCGGAGGAGCCGTAGGAAGAATTTATGGTGATAAGAAAGTCGTGACTGCTGCCATGATACTTATGTTTTTGGGGGGAGTAATAACGATGGTTGGTTCACACTATAATTTACAAATAATGGGGCGGGTAATTGCTGGAGTTGGGGGTGTTTTTTTAAATGTTTTAATGGCAAAAATGGTAACGGATTATTTTGATGGAAAAGAAATTTCGTTGGCTATGGGTATCTTTGCAAACTCTTGGCCTGTCGGCATCGCAAGTGCCCTTTTAATCTTACCACTAGTAGGAGAGCTCACCAGTTTTTATTTTGCAATGGGTGTTGTGGTTCTTTTTACTCTAATAGGTTTATTGCTTTTTACTAATTTTTATATACCGGTAAAATTTGTAAAGACCCCACAAAACGGAAAAATTAAAATAAGTAAGACAGCACTTAAGGCAGTTTTGTTTGCGGGGATAATTTGGACATTTTATAATGCTGCCCTGGGTATGATTTTTGGCTTTGCTCCCATTTTTCTTATTGAAAAAGGCTGGACAATCTTGGAAGCAAGTTCCGCTACAAGTCTTGTGTTATGGGTGGCAGTGTTATCTATCCCGATTGGCGGTTATATAGCGGATCGAATGGGTCACAAAGATGTGATATTACTTTTTAGTTTACTTGTCTTTGCGGGTCTTTTGTCTTTGTTGCCTCATGTTGATGAGCTAATACTGACTTTTATTTTAATAGGTATTTTTGGAGGACTGGGAGCTGGGCCGATCTTGTCTTTGCCTTCCGAGGTATTAAGTCCAGAAACAAGAGCCTTTGGATTAGGGATTTTTTTTACCTTATTTTATATTGGAACTTTTTTTGCGCCAGTACTTGCCGGAAGCCTGTCCCAGTTCACGGGCACAACTGGTGTAGCTTTTTATATTGGCTCTATAATGTTAATTCTGTCATGTTTAGCCTGGGTAGGGTTTCGAATTTCAGCACGCCAGTTTCATTTAAAAAAATCTTTTAAGTAATGACTGTTGAGGTGCACTAATTTTGTATCATCTGAGTGTTTTTAAAAGCAGAATTAATGTTGTTTTTCTTTTTGTCGGAGAAATGCTGCCAATAACGTATTTACCAAGCAGAATTAGGGCCTTTCAAAAACACTGTTTCTTCTGGTGTATTTTTTCTTCCTAATGTTGCATTGCGATGTGGATACCGTCCAAATCTCTTTATTGCTTTGGTGTGATTGCTCCAAGAGGTTCTTATTTGTTCAAAACGAGGATGTGTGCTCAGATGTTCTTTTAATATTTTAGGAGTCAGCTCGTGATCGTTTATGTCCTCACTATGTATTATTGGTAAAAGTGCAAATAATTTTTCGTCGTCACTTAACTTTGCAATAAATTGTTTACCTTGTATTATTTTTGATAACTCCAGGGCCTTCCTGTCATGCGCAAAGGAGAGTTTGTCGTTTCGAAATAAATTTCTTGGAAATTGATCCAATATAATAATCAGAGCCAACAATGAATGAGGTGCCTTAGACCAAAAATGAAACCTTCCAAGTATGGCGTTCTCATATGTTTCAAGAAAACGGCTTTTAATAATATTATCAAATGCGAGATCTTTTTTAAACCACTGTTCGGGTGTGCATTCTGAAAACCAGAACCTCAGGACTTCTTTATGCATAGTTACTCCTCAAGGCTTTAATATAAATTGCCATTTATTTATTTAGTTATATTCACTATAGTTTTATTTGTGAATGTAATTGGGGGTTTAATGAAGAATTTATTTTTATCATTTCTATTTACGACAATAGCTTTGTTGGGAATTGACTTTGTATGGCTTTATTATGCTGTTGGTTATTTTTATGAACCAAATATTGGAACCCTTTTAAACGAAGAACCCATAATGTGGGCTGCGATATTGTTTTATTTGATTTACCCATTAGGTGTAGCAATTATAATTATTGAGCCTGCCTTAAAGGGTTCCCAGATCAAAGAAGTTTTTTGGAGAGGAGCCATTTTCGGTATTGTTGCTTACGGAACATACAATCTTACTAATATGGCAACTCTAAAAGACTGGTCGTCCAATGTTGTTGTGGTAGATATGATCTGGGGTGGACTTTTAACTGGATCCTCGTCTGCATTTGGTCTTTATTGTACAAGAAAATTTAAGTGATTTTAATTAAACTTAAGTAGTGCAACGTCTTATTAGTTTACACTTTTATGCGATGAGTTATTTCCTTTGCAGAAAGAATTTTTATTTAGACTAAACTTTATCTTGTGTCTTATTTTCAAAATCTTTTGCACTATGTCTTTCATGAAGTTGAAATTTAGGATCCCCGCTCGTTTTATTAACCATCCGGCCCCGTTTTACTGCAGGTCGATCGTCTATACGGTTGGCCCAACTAAGGATATTTTTGTATTTATCTACGTCTAGAAATTCTCCTGCATCATACAGACGACCCAAGGCAAGTTGGCCATACCATGACCAAATGGCAATGTCTGCGACCGTATAATCTGAACCGCAAACGTATAATCTATTTGATAAATTTTGATCAAGAACGTCTAATTGTCGCTTAACCTCCATTGTAAAGCGGTCGATACTGTATTCAATTTTACTAGGAGCATATTTATAAAAATGGCCAAAACCCCCACCAAGATACGGTGCACTAGCCATCTGCCAAAATAGCCAAGATAAGAATTCCGGTCGTTGATTGGGATTAGATGGCATAAACATATTAAATTTCTCAGCTAAATAAAATAAAATTGCACCAGATTCAAAAACTCGAGTAGGAGTTTCAGTACTGTGATCCACCATCGCTGGGATCTTGGAGTTGGGATTGATTTCAACAAAACCACTTCCGAACTGCATGCCATCAATCTTAATCAACCAAGCATCGTATTCTGCTCCAGTAACCCCTTGGGCAAGTAATTCTTCTAGTAGAATAGTTACTTTTACACCATTTGGGGTTGCATTTGAGTATAGCTGGATAGGGTGTTCTCCTACGGGAAGCCGTTCTTCGTGAGTAGCTCCAGCTATCGGTCGATTTATTTTGGCAAATGCCCCACCGCTTTCAGTACTCCACTGCCATATTTTTGGTGGAGAATAAGGTAAACTGCTACTCATAATACTTTCCTATTCTTATATATAATATGGAGTTTTTATCACCAACCTGCAGATAGATCTACCTGTGGTATTTGATTGATAAAATATTTTAAATAATATTTGATACTAACTCCTTAATTTTCTTAATAAAGTTTTGTTATTCATTATCTTTAAACATATATATGGAGAGATATTTGAGTTTAGGGATTTTAAAGTGGTGGATGTTTCTGAAATAGAGGTAGTAGCTACTAATTTTAAAAAACGCCTTTCTGGCGTAACTAGTACTATTATTCAGCTTATTCCGGAGCAGCAAAAATCGGGTTTAAAGATTTCTGTATTGGGATCAAAATTGCCCGGGAGTATTCCACAAATTGGTTATTTTTCAATTTTAAAGCTTTGGAAAAAACCTAAAACCAAGTGCAATAGAATATGGCACGCAAGAAGAAATAACGAAATGCTATTAGGTATTATTTCTAAGTATCTCCTTGGTATGCCTATTAAGTTGGTTTTTACTTCTGCGGCTCAAAGAGAGCACACTAAGTTTACCAAGTGGATGATCAAAAGAATGGATAGAGTTATAGCAACTAGTAAGAAATCTGGTTCATTCTTAGAGGTTAAATATGATGTTGTAATGCATGGCATTGATGTTAATTTATTTAAGCCAAGCCTAAATCAAAAAGCTGAGGGAGTCGAAGCATATCTTATAGGTTGCTTTGGCCGTGTTAGACACAGCAAGGGAACTGATTTATTCGTTGAAGCAATGATTGAGTTGTTACCTGAATTTCCTGAGTGGACAGCGTTAGTTTGCGGCCGAGTTACCGCTCCACATAAATCATTTTCTAATGCTTTGCAGCTAAAAGTAAATGAAGCAAATCTTTCTGATAGAATTATATTCATGGGAGAAGTGGTTGATATCAAGCCATTCTATCAGGATATTGACCTGTATGTAGCTCCTTCAAGAAATGAGGGTTTTGGGCTTACTCCGCTTGAAGCCATGGCATCAGGAACAATGGTTATAGCTAGTGATGCTGGGTCCTATGAGGAAATGATTCTGCCGGGCCAAACTGGTGAAATAGTACCGGCCGGCAATCAGGAACTTCTAACTAGAGCAATTGAGCAGTATTTCTCTAAACCCTCCAAAGCCATTCAGGGAAAAGAATTATGCCGTAAGCATGTTGAAGACAATTTTCAGATTATCTCTGAGGTTAATGGAGTATCCAAGGTTTACAAGAGTTTAGAACCCTAAGTCCGGTTAGCTAATCTCAGAGCTAAGAATTACCACTTTAAAACATTTTTATGACCAAGGTTAATCCAACAAAGAATTAGTAAATTCAAAATATTTTTTTAACACCAATGTTGCCAACAAACGTTCTGTTTTTTTGTTGGTAAATTTCTTTGTCCAATTATTGGCGTTTTCAATTATTGACAGGGCCTCTTTTGGGTGTTGCTCGTAATAGTTTATTTTCTCTTCCAAATCTGAGGCGTCTTCTTTTATTTCTATATAATGAACCCCAGGTTTTAAAAGACCTTCCATGAACCATGTCTCATAAACCAGGGGTGGGCTTACGGCTATTGAATTGGAGCTCATTATCCACTTTAAGTTTGTCGCGACATCATCACCTTCGACTGAAAGAATATATCTAAAACTGAGCTGCTCTTGTCGAGACAGCCAAGACTTGCATTTTTCTGGGGAATCTGGGGCGTGTACGAAGCCTATATCATGGCTGGGGTGGTTATAGTATTGATCTACCAAAGCTGTGCGCTTCCAATTATTTGGCCTTCCCCTATAGGTAGCAAAAGGTTTTTTATTCGCCCAGGGTGTTTTGTCTTTCATGAAAATAAGGTGACGCAATTTATCAAGTGGAAATAACACGGAGTTTTGATTTTTACCTTTTATTGGTCGGCTCTTCACTATCGTAGGTACTGGAGGAATGTGTGTTATATCACCAAATTCATAGGCTATTGGTAGGTTACTTCCAAATCCGCGCGCGTATTCAAGTAGGTCGATTTGGTACAATGAGGGTCTATTTGAATTAATAAATTCAGAGATTGTGGAATTGATTTTAATATCTAATATCGTATTTAATTTGTTTAAGTATAAAACTTGATTTTCAATTTCGGTTTTAGGAGAACCACTCTGAATTGAATTAAGTAAATTTTGAGTACGGATTTTATGAAAATACTCGGGTAAAAATCGGTTTAATATTGCTTTGGAAAAATAATTCAGCCTTCTAATCATACTATCACCATTTCCAAATTTACTTATACCTGGGTAAACTGATAAGTATCGTATCGCAAGGTAGTAGCTAAAACCTTAAATTTTTGTTTTGACGGCTTTAATCAGATTAACAAACTGGGTTTTGTAGCCTGGATAATAATAGGCTGTGGAGTAAATGTATAAAAATAATATTTCGTAAGAGATTTTTTAGTATGAGGATGGTTCAATGACAGATGTTATCAATTTCATTCATGAGGCACAGTGGGATGACTTTTCTCCAGATGTTAAGCATAACGCTATTCGTGCACTGGTAGATACCCTTGGAGTATCTGCTGCGGGCTCACAAACTGATTTGTCTCGAATTATTTGTAATCATGCTGCAAGACATTTTGGGGGTGATGCGTCTAGTCTTTGGTGGGATGGCAGGCTGGTTAGCCCTGTTGGTGCCGCATTAGCAAATGGAATGACAATTGACTCGCTTGATGCGCATGACGGGCAGTTACTATGCAAAGGACATATCGGCTGTGGTTTGATACCAGGTTTATTGGCCATGGCGGAGGCAGAAAATAAGCTCGATGCTCTCGATTTACTTACCGCCTTGGTGATTGGTTATGAAATTGGCACTAGGGCTGGAGTAAGTCTACATGCAAGTGTACCAGATTACCATACGTCAGGTGCATGGATAGCCGTCACAGTTGCAGCTGTTGGAGCTCGCATTCTTTCTCTCGATAGCAACAAGACACGGGAAGCTATGGGGATTGCAGAATATCATGGGCCTCGAAGTCAAATGATGCGCTGTATTGATTTCCCAACCATGGTTAAAGATGGATCTGGTTGGGGATCAATGGCTGGAGTTAGTGCCGCTTATCTTGCTTCTGATGGGTTTACAGGTGCTCCAGCTGTTACGATTGAAGGAGACGATGTATCAGAGTACTGGAAAGATTTAGGAAAACACTTTTATATTAACGAGCAGTATATCAAGCTTTATCCGGTTTGTCGTTGGGCTCAACCCGCTGTTGAAGCTGTTTTGGAATTAATTCGTGAACATCATATAGACCCTGAGAAAATCGAATCTGTGACTATCGATAGTTTTTATGAGGCTAAGAAGTTATGTTCGATGGCGAGTAATACCGAGCAGGCGCAGTACTCTTTACCTTTTTCTGTCGCTGTTGCGGCTGTTAGAGGTACTATAGATGTGTCTGATGTTACTGATGCTGGGCTTACTAACCCAATCATCCAGGAATTAGCACGAAAAGTTAAGATTACTGATAATGAAAAATTTAATGCTGTTTTTCCAGCCCAA
>JAQBUS010000044.1 GCA_027623875.1 Pseudomonadota bacterium | reverse complement strand
ATCTATTAATTGATGCACTAAAATTAAATGACGTTAAAACAATTTATGGAGTTCCTGGGATTCCAATTACTGATTTTGGACGAATGGCCCAGGGAGCTGGAATTCGTGTTTTATCATTCCGTCATGAACAAAATGCTGGAAATGCAGCAGCGATTGCTGGATTTTTAACTAAGAAGCCTGGTATTTGCTTGACCGTTTCGGCTCCGGGTTTCCTGAACGGCTTAACAGCTCTAGCACACGCCAGTACAAACTGTTGGCCTATGATTTTGATTTCTGGATCTTCGGAACGCGAGGTGGTGGACTTAATGCAAGGTGATTATGAGGAAATGGATCAGCTCGCTATTGCTAAGCCACTTTGTAAGGCTGCCTACAGGATTTTGAATATTAAAGATATTGGTATCGGTGTTGCGCGGGCAATTCGAGCAGCTGTTTCTGGGCGCCCTGGAGGCGTTTATTTGGATATCCCGGGAAATCTTCTTGGGCAGGTAATGGATGAGATAGAAGGAGCTAAATCTTTAGTAAAAGTGATTGATCCTGCGCCTTTCCAGAGGCCGGGGATAGAAGCAATTTCTAGAGCATTAAGTGTAATAAGGAGTGCTAAGAAGCCTTTGATTATATTAGGCAAGGGAGCAGCGTATGCTCAGGCCGATGAGCTGGTAAGGAACTTCGTAGAGCTAAGTGGTATTCCTTATCTACCAATGAGTATGGCCAAAGGCTTATTGCCTGATGACCATGAGCAATCTGCTGGAGCAGCACGTTCTTTGGTTTTAAAGGAAGCGGATGTAGTAATCATGATTGGGGCTCGTCTGAACTGGTTGCTGTCTCACGGAAAAGGAAAAAGTTGGGGTGACCCCCATTCTACTAAATTTGTTCAAATTGATATTGAACCAAAGGAAATGGACAGCAATGTAGAAATTGTCGCTCCTTTAGTGGGTGATATAGAATCTTGTTTATCCGAGCTTTTAAAGGCTATGGGTGAAGCTTGGCCTAAGCCACCAACAACCTGGACAGATGTTGTCAGAGCTAAAAAAGATGCTAACATTTCGCGTATGGCTGCTAAGCTTCAGAACAACAACTCTCCTATGGATTATGACGGAGCACTGGGTGCCTTAAAGCGGATAATTAAAGAACGGCCGGATGCAATTTTGGTTAATGAAGGGGCTAATACCTTAGATTTCGCGCGGTCTATTATCGATATGTATCAACCTCGCAAGAGATTAGATGTGGGGACTTGGGGAGTTATGGGTGTGGGTATGGGCTCAGCTATTGCTGCGGCGGTTGAAACAGGAAAGCCGGTGCTTGCTATAGAGGGAGACAGTGCCTTTGGGTTTTCGGGAATGGAGGTGGAAACGATATGCCGCTATAATCTGCCTATATGCATAGTTATCTTCAACAATAACGGTATTTATAGAGGAACGGACATTAACCAATCGGGTGGAGATGATGTTGCGACTACTGTATTTGTTAAAAACAGTCGTTATGACATTATGATGGAAGCTTTTGGCGGTGACGGGGTTTATGTTACTAACCCAGACGAGTTAACTAGGGCTGTAAATATGGCTATGAATTCTGGAAAGCCGACCTTGATTAACGCAGTTATAGATCCTTCTGCTGGCAAGGAAAGTGGTAATATTGGGAGTTTAAATCCTCAAAGCATAGTTTCAAGGAAATGATATTTTTACTTCAAGCAGTTTTAAAAGATTCTGGACATCGTATTTTTGGTGTCGTAATTAAATTACAATTTAGACATCAATTATTTATGAATATTTCTCCAATATCAAAATATAAAATAAAGGTTTGTTAAAATGAAAGCTCTGGAAGGTATAAAAGTTTTAGATTTTACCCATGTTCAATCGGGTCCGACTTGCACCCAGCTTTTAGGTTGGTTCGGGGCTGACGTTATAAAGGTAGAGCGTCCAGGGGTTGGTGATGCTACGCGCAATCAGTTAGTTGATGTGCCTGGAGCTGACAGTTTATATTTCACAATGCTTAACCATAACAAACGCTCAATCGAGTTGAATCCTAAAAACGAGAAGGGAAAAGCTGTTTTGACTCGTCTGGTGGAAGAGTGTGATGTTCTCGTTGAAAATTTCGCACCTGGAGCTTTAGATAGGATGGGTTTCTCCTGGGAACGGATCCAAGAAATAAACCCAAGAATTATTATGGCATCTATTAAGGGATTTGGCCCGGGCAAGTACCAGGACTGTAAGGTTTACGAAAACGTAGCTCAGTGTGCTGGCGGGTCAGCCTCAACTACGGGCTTTAGGGATGGCCCTCCCTTGGTAACCGGAGCGCAGGTGGGAGATTCGGGAACAGGACTTCACCTTTGTTTAGGAATAGTTACTGCTCTATTTCAAAGAGAGAAAACAGGAAGAGGGCAAAAAGTTACTACTGCCATGCAGGATTCTGTTTTAAATTTAGCGCGAGTTAAGCTTAGAGATCAGCAGAGGTTAGAAAAGGGCCCTTTAACTGAGTATTCTCAGTTTGGAGAAGGGATCCCTTTCGGTGACGCCACACCTAGAGCAGGAAATGATTCTGGTGGAGGGCAACCAGGAAGAATCCTTAAGTGCAAGGGGTGGGAACAAGATCCTAACGCATATACATACTTCATTATACAGGCTGCAATTTGGGATAAAGTATGTGATGTGATTGGAGAGCAAGATTGGAAAACAAAAGAGGGATATGCTAATCCACCAGAGCGTTTAGATAAGTTAAATGAAATTTTTACGCGAATAGAAAATTGGACAATGACCAAAACAAAATTTGAAGTTATGGATATTTGCAATCCCCATGATATTCCCGTTGGGCCGATTTTGTCTATGAAGGAAATTTCTGAAGACGAGAGTTTGTTTGCAACAGGAACACTTGTAAAAGTCGATCATCCTGTCAGAGGAGATTATATTTCGGTTGGTTGCCCAATTAAATTTTCAGACAGTTCTGTTGAAGTTAAACGTTCCCCACTTTTGGGCGAGCATACATTAGAGATTTTGTCGGATGTTTTAGGCTTTAACGGTGAAGAATTAAAAAATATAATTGCCTCTGGCGCTGTTGGGAATGTAAATTAATGCGAATTATTGTTATGGGTCAACAAGCGTTTGGTAAGGATGTTCTTGCAAAATTACTGGATACAGGAGTTGATATAGTTGTCGCTGTTTATTGTGAACCTGATAAAGAGGGCAAACCTTATGATCCAATAAAGGAATTCGCTCTAGATCGAGGAATAGCTGTTCGTCAGCCTAAGGACTTCTCTGACCCATCCGTAATTAACGAGATAAAATCACTTGATGCTGATCTAATGCTGATGGCATTTGTAAACGTATTTGTTCCAGAATCTGTTTGTAGTATTCCAAAATATGGATCAGTTTGTTTTCACCCATCTCTTTTACCTCTGCACAGGGGGCCTTCTGCAGTTAACTGGCCAATCATAATGGGAAGAAAAATATCAGGATTTTCCTGGTTTTATCCAACAGATGGTTTGGACGAAGGTGATATTTTGTTCTCTAGAGAATGTACAATTGAACCTGATGATACCGTTATTGATTTGTATTTTAAGAAAATTTACCCAACTGCAGTGGATTCTGCTCTTGAGGCCTGTGAATTGTTTCGGTCGGGGAACCCTCCACGAACAGAGCAGAATGAAATATTTGCTTCATATGAGCGTAGATGTACAAAGAAACATGCTCACATTGATTGGCATAAGCCGGTTGATCAGGTCTATAATCTTATACGCGGAACAAATCCCGCTCCTGGTGCTTGGACTACTTACGAAGAAAAAATTATAAGCGTTTTTGATAGCCAATTGGTCACTGGAGACGGTATTTCAGGTCGTATTGTTAATATATCCGACATTGGGGTTACGGTTCAATGTATTGGAGGTCGTATTCTTATAAAAAGAGTCAAGCCAGACGGTGAAGATAAGAAACCAGCAGAGGTTTGGGCTAACGGCATCGGACTGAAAGCTGGAGATCGTTTGGGTAATAGATGAATTTAATATATTTAGGGAATTTAAATGGAATATAAAACTGATATAGAAATAGCTCGAGAGGCAAACAAGAAACCAATTCAGGAAATTGGAGAAAAACTTGGAATTCCATACTCAGAGTTGCTTCCCTTTGGTCATGATAAGGCGAAGATTTCAGAAAAATTTATTAAGGGCGTCGCAGGTCGAAAAGATGGGCATCTAATTCTTGTGACTGCTATAAATCCAACACCTGCTGGAGAAGGTAAAACAACTACTACAGTGGGTCTTGGGGATGGTTTGAACCTAATTGGTAAAAAAGCAGCTGTTTGCATTAGAGAGGCTTCACTTGGGCCATGTTTTGGTATGAAGGGTGGTGCCGCTGGGGGTGGATATGCTCAGGTTGTACCTATGGAAGAGATGAATCTTCATTTTACCGGCGATTTTCATGCTATAACAAGTGCACACAATTTATTGGCCGCAATGGTTGATAATCATGTTTATTGGGGTAATGCACTCGATATTGACGTCCGGCGGATTGTTTATAGAAGAGTGCTGGATATGAACGACAGGGCTCTTAGAGAAGTTGTTTGCAATCTTGGGGGTGTAGCTAACGGATTTCCTCGCCAAGCAGGCTTTGATATTACGGTTGCCTCTGAAGTTATGGCTATTCTTTGCTTAGCGAATGACTTGGCAGACCTTGAGAAGAGGTTGGGTGATATAATAGTTGCGTACACTAGAAATAAAACACCTGTTTACTGTCGAGATATAAAGGCAGATGGCGCTATGACGGTGCTGTTACAACAGGCGATGCAGCCTAATTTAGTTCAAACTTTAGAGAATAACCCGGCATTCGTTCATGGTGGCCCATTTGCAAATATAGCCCATGGTTGCAATTCCGTGGTTGCCACTACCACTGCTCTGAAACTTGCTGATTATGTTGTAACAGAAGCTGGGTTTGGTGCCGACTTGGGCGCTGAAAAGTTTTTAAATATAAAATGCAGAAAGGCGGGTCTAAGGCCAGAAGCCGTTGTTATCGTTGCCACTGTTAGGGCCATGAAAATGAACGGAGGAGTGGCCAAAGCAGACCTCGGCGTTGAGAACGTAGACGCTGTATCTATGGGATGCCCCAATCTTGGAAGACATATTGAAAATATAAAAAAGTTTGGAGTTCCCGCGGTAGTGGCAATCAACCATTTTGTTACCGATACTGACGCAGAGATTCAGGCAGTGAAAGACTATGTTAAATCGCAGGGAAGTGAGGCTATTGTTGCTACTCATTGGGCTCACGGCAGTAAGGGAACAGTTGATCTAGCAAATAAAATTGTTGAAATAGTAGAGAGTGGTTCTGCTAATTATGCACCGTTATATCCCGATAACTTGTCTTTATTGGAAAAGATTGAGTGTGTTGCAAAAGAAATATACCGTGCTGATGACGTAATTGTAGATCAAAAAATACGGGCGCAACTTAAACAATGGGAGGATCAAGGTTATGGGAACCTTCCTGTCTGTATGGCTAAAACTCAGTATAGTTTTACGACGGATCCGACCCAACGTGGTGCACCAACAGGATTTTCGGTTCCAGTACGAGAGGTTAGACTCTCTGCCGGTGCTGGGTTTGTAGTAGTGATTTGTGGAGAAATTATGACGATGCCTGGTCTGCCAAGAGTTCCAGCTGCTGAATCTATTCGGATAAATAACGAAGGAGTAATTGACGGTCTTTTTTAGAGTTTAGTAATTGATGCCTAAAGAAGACATTTTAAATAAGTCTAAGGAGTTGCGAATAAAGATATAAAGGGATTTTTATTTACGACTGAAGGAATTGCCGTAAATTTCGGCTGAACAAGCGGTGTACGACGCTATCGTACGAACAAAGGAGGAGAAAATGAAACATACTAAAAAAGTGTTTTTTACACTAGTAGGGGCTGCCGCCGTTGCGTTTTCTGGATTTTCAGGTGTCGCAAACGCTTGGTAGCCAACTAAGCCAATCGATTTTATAATTATGGCCGGTAAAGGTGGTGGAGCGGATAAAATGGCTCGACTGATGCAAGCGATAGTTGAAAAAGATAACTTAGCAAACAGACCGCTAATACCTAACAATAAATCTGGTGGATCAGGCGCAGAGGCATTAGTTGCCGCGAATACAGCAAGCGATCCAGATCACACAATCATGGTGACTCTGAACTCGTTTTACACGACACCACTTCGACAACCTGGTTTGGGAATTGATGTAATGACGTTTGCACCGGTCGGAAGAATGGCTGAAGATACGTTCTTGCTTTGGGTTCATAAAGACAGTGGAATAACAACTTTTGAGGAATTCCTTGTTAAAGCGAAAGCCGACGGAAGCGGATGGGTAATGGGAGGAACAGGAAAAGACTCCGAAGATAACATTATCACTGATCATTTAAATGGTGCTTACGGGTTATCCATGAAATATATTCCTTATAAAGGTGGTGGTGCGGTTGCTAAGGACGTTGCCGGTAAACAGTTACACTCATCGGTTAATAATCCCTCAGAGGCACTTGGCTTTTACGAAAGTGGGGATATGGTTCCACTTGTGGCATTCACAAATGACCGTTTACCATTGTTTCCAGACGTACCTACTTTAAAGGAAAAAGGTAGTGAGTTCACTTACTATATGCAGAGATCTGTAGTTGGTGCGCCTGGTATGTCTGCAGAAGCTACTGCATACTATTCAGACCTTTTTACAAAAGTGTATAACTCCGCTGATTGGCAAACATACAAGAGTAAAAAATCTCTAATGGGTGATTTCATGTCTGGTAGCGAACTTGTAGCTTATTGGAATGTTCAACGTGATTTACACGAAGTTATTCTAAAAGCATCTGGCGCTATCAAGTAAACTAATCTAGGGGAGCCCAAGATATGAGAAAAGCAGAAATTATTACGGCATTTATTCTTGGGCTCTTTTCACTAAGTATTATGTGGAAATCTGGAGAAGGCCCTTCCTGGGACCCAGATGTTTCCAGATTTGATAACATTGGTTTTATTGACGGAGAGGGTCCAGGTAGCGGATTCTGGCCATTTTGGCTCTCCCTTGTAATGTTTATTTGTTGCTTATGGATTGCATACAATTGGTATAAACGAACTTCACCGCCTAGCCAAAGTGAAAAAACGTTTCTAGATGCAACTGGTGTCAGGTTGGTTCTTGAAGTCAGTGGAGGATTAATTGGGTTTTTGTTATTAATTTTTGTTGTGGGTTTTTATGCGGCCATGTTTGTTTTTTTAATTTATTATATTAAAATTTTGGGAAAACATCGCTGGAAAACCACCCTATTA
>JAQBUS010000043.1 GCA_027623875.1 Pseudomonadota bacterium | reverse complement strand
AGATATGAGATTAAGAGCAGCTTCCGAAGGTCTTCAGGCACCCCTAGTTATTAACTGTCCTTGGCTCTACCAAGAAATTAATAGAAAATGACTATACTAGCTTTGTATAGTTCCTGAAAGCTATGGACGTTAATCGTATTGATTTTGATGTTGTTATTGTGGGGTGCGGACCAACTGGGGCAACGTTAGCAAATTTGTTGGGTATCTGTGGTGTAAATGTTCTTATCTTAGAAAAAGAAAACAAGATTTACCCGCTTCCCCGAGCGGTACATTTCGATGACGAAGTAATGCGAGTATTCCAAACGATTGGCATTGCAGAAGAATTGGAAAAAAAAACCCATGTAAATCCAGGTATGAGGTTTGTAGATAACCAAGATAATGTATTATTAAATTGGCCTCGACCAACAACTACCGGGAAACATGGTTGGAATCCAAGTTATAGATTTCATCAACCGGACTTAGAAGAGTTATTGCGTGAAAGATTATCCCAACAGAAAACAGTCACTATGCAGAGTGAGCAAGAAGTAATTTCTGTAAAAGAAAATGAAGAATTTATTTCCGTTTTAGTTAGAGATCTTGGTCGAAATAAAGTTCGATCGATTAACACAAAATTTGTTGTGGGATGTGATGGTGCGCGCTCTATTGTACGAACTTTAATAGGTGGCGAAGTAGAAGATTTGGGCTTTAGAGAGCGCTGGTTAGTGGTTGATGTATTACTTAAAAAAGAAATGCCCGAATTAGGTGATTTTACAATACAATACTGCGATTCTGAGCGACCTATGACTTATTGCCGTAGTCCTAAAAACAGACGTCGTTGGGAAATTATGTTATTAGACGGAGAGGCCAATTCGGAGATGATGCTTCCGGAAAAGGTCTGGAGTTTTCTCGGTAGGTGGATTGACAAAAATGACGCTGATTTAGAAAGGTCAGCCGTTTACACGTTTGAGTCGAGACTCTCACAGCGATGGAGGCGTGGACGAATGATGATTGCGGGAGATTCGGCACATCTTATGCCACCGTTCATGGGGCAAGGGATGTGTGCGGGAATACGAGATGCTACAAATTTGGCGTGGAAACTCAGTGTAGCTCTTAAGACAAAAGAATTTAATGGTATATTAGATACTTATCAAAGTGAGCGCTCCTCGAACGTAAGAACTTATATTGAAACCGCCATAAGGCTCGGACAATTGATCAATACCCATGATCCCAAAGGAGTCTTAGAAATTTCGGAAAATAAAAATGGCGGCCTTGCAACCATGAGGTCTATTTATCCGATATTAGGGGAAGGAGTTGGTTCTACACTTCCTGATAACATGATACATCATCGTGGTTTAATCGTTAGTCAACCGAAACTTATGGATAGTGTGTATTTCGATGATAAGTATGGCTATAACCATATTTTCATCAGCCGGGTTGCAGTAGACATAAACAGAAGTAAGGATACGCAGGAACCATTTGTATTTATAACCACACAAAATGAGAGCTCGTTAGAAGAGCTTTTAAATGACCTTGGTACCAATGCTGTTTTGATTCGACCAGACCGGCACATCATCGGGACAGCAAGTTCAGTCAAGGAAATTGAATTGCTTGGCTCTTTTAGCTACCATTAGGTGAAACAGCATTAGCTTTAAAGGCCACTCCGGGCGGCCTGACGCACATGAGGAATTTATACTGAGCTTAATCGAGCTGTAAAAAGTTGCAAAGTAAGTCGTAAAAATTGACCATCTGATACGTCTTGTATCTTCAGTTTGATAAGGGATTTTATGAAAAAGAAATCAGACTATGTCCGAGCATTAGGTCGCGGGTTAAAGGTTTTAAAGTTCATCAATGGAACGGGGGAGGTGCGGGCCTCTGAGATTGCGAGTGGCTTGAATTTGCCAAGGCCAACAGTTTATCGAATTTTACAAACCCTTGAAGAAGACGGTTATATTTTAATGTCTTCATCCGATGCCCGTGTTCGGGTTACGGCATTAGCGGCTTCGTTAGGGGATAATGCCTCCTCGCACTCCCAATTATGCACGGTATCCGCGCCTATTTTGTTTCAATTCACTACAGATTACTCTTGGCCAATTGATTTATCTGTGTATCACGATTTGCATATGGTTATACAAGAAACCACGCATGCTCGAAGTACACTATCAATTGATCGCAATATGGCGGGGTTTCGACTGCCAATGCTACGGTCTTCTGCCGGAAGAGCTTATTTGGGATCTTGTGGTGAAGTTGACCGCAACGTAATTTTAAAGTTACTGAGTATAAATACCATCACTGAAGATCAGCATTTTTTACAGCAGTCAAGTATTGAGAAATATATCTTGAGTGTGCAAGAACTTGGATATGCTGTACGAGATTCCTTTACTTTAGGCGCAACCAATTCGAAAACTGCAACTATTTCTGTACCAGTCTTTACCGGTTTTGGCGTTTCTGGGTGTGTTTCTACTATTTGGTTAAGTGATGCTATGAGTATGGAGCACGCAGTTGACCATTTTGCAGAAAAGTTACTTTCTGTGGCCAAAAACATATCAGATGGGATGTTAGAAGCGAAAAACTAGGAGTACAAATAGAAACACAATTTTAGTGTTTGTATTTAAGTATCTAGTTTATTTTGTATCAAAGCACACCATATCATACGGATGACGCGTTTTAATTAGGTTGTTGTACTCAAAGATATCGAGTGTGGCTTCATATGCTGGCCTTGTGATATTTATGTGAGGGGTCCAGCAACCGAGTTTTTGATATGTCCCGATACAGTCTGCTAGAACCATTATATCAGTTGTTGGAAATAGTTTAGTTTCAGCTAGAGCAATTTCATATGCAGGCGTTTCATTTAGATATAAACGAGTTTTTCTATAGGCTCGCATAAACGCGGCTGCCATATCTGTGTTTAACCAATCACGTTTTGCTGCAAGACTCGAAAACCCACAGGGTCCAATAAGTGGGCCGAGTTTTGTTACAACATATCCGATGCCATCTGCCTCTAGTTGTTGAGGAGCTGGGCCTTGTTGGTGAATATACATGCCTTTGCCATCGCGAAAAGCGACATCCATCTGGGAGGCGTTACCCGCATCAATTATATTAATATCATCAATATTAATATTCGCTTGATGACATGCATATTTAAACATCGCCATCGGTTGCTCTCCATGGTGGACTAGAACCTCAGCCCCTGTTAGATTTTCCCACTTAAATTCGGGCTCTGAATTTCTTCCAGTTAAAAAGAATCCATCCATCTCATTTACTTGAGCAAAATGAACACATTCAGGTTCTTTTTTATTATTTAGAGGCTTGAAGCCCTGACTAAGTGCTGACTGAACCACATGAGCGGACCCGTCTTCCAAAGCCTCCAAGGCGGAGGTTCCAGGTTTGGCAACCGACCAACTATACTCTAAACCCTCTTCTTCTAAAAAACCCCCGGTCATTGTTGATATTACTGGGGAGTAAAAGGCGGAGAATAATGTAAACTGAATATTTATTTTGTTCATAATGAAATAGGTCTCTGATTTGTTTAAAGTTAAAAGTTCCTGCCAATATTTTTATTAGCTATCGGATTTTTTTTGTTTTGTAGCTCGTTACGCATTGGGATGACACTAAGAAAAAGATCGATGCTTACAAGTATATCTTTATTTTAAGGAAGCCAATCGGCTTTTGTAAGGAATATTAAGAATATGGCTCTGGCTATACACCCATTTATATTTTTTAATAATTAGATTAAAACAATTGATGCTTTAGATATAAGTTTATAGTGTGAGCACTCTATTAGTGTAAGAAAAATATTTTAGGTCAAATGAAAAAAACTGAAGAAATTGATTTTGAAGCAATTGTTATTGGAGCTGGTTTTTCTGGCTTATACCAGTTGCATGCTCTCCGAGATAAACTTGGTATGTCGGTACATCTGTTTGAAGCCGCTGATGACTTAGGCGGAACATGGTATTGGAACAGATATCCGGGAGCACGATGTGATTCAGAGAGCCATACATATTGTTATTATTTTTCTGAAGAACTCCTACAGGAATGGGAATGGAGTGAGAGATATCCAGAACAAAAGGAAATTTTAGAATATCTTAACTTTGCTGCAGATAGGTTGGATTTACGAACTGATATCACCTTCAGCAATCGAATAACACAAATGGTTTTTGATGAAGAAAGCCTTATCTGGACGGTACTTAGTGAAGACGGTAGAGAATATAGAACACGCTTTATCATAAATGCTGTTGGGTGTTTATCTAGTACAAATATTCCGAATATTTTAGGTAAAGAAAGATTTGAGGGTTCAATATATCATACAGGTGAATGGCCACACGAGGGAGTTGATTTCTCCGGTAAAAGCGTTGCTGTTATTGGAACTGGTTCCTCAGGGATTCAAACAATACCCGAGGTGGGTAAGTTAGCATCTCAAACTACGGTGTTTCAACGCACCCCTAATTATAGCATCCCGGCTCGTAACGAGAAGTTATCGCAAACCTTTATTGACAATTTTAAGGCTTCTACGTCTGAATGGATGCGGAAAATGTTATTAAGCCGCGGTGGGCATGCCTGGCCTATACCTACTCGGCATTTAATTGATACCCCTGAGTTGGAACGACGTAAGATTTTGGAAGAGGCTTGGAGTGTTGGCGGTTTAGGTTTCCGGGAGTGTTTTGACGACATTTTAGTTAATAAAAGATCAAATTTGATTATGTCAGATTTTATTAAAGATAAGATAAAGGACGTGGTCAAAGACCAGGATAAATCAGCGATTTTAACTAATATTGATTATCCGTTTTCCACTAAACGCCCTCCGATTGATACTGAGTATTTTGAAACTTTTAATGAAGAAAATGTAAATATTGTAGATATTAAAGCCGACCCTATTACTGAGATAACGGCTAAGGGTATAAAAACCCGATCGAAAGAGTTTTTCTTTGATATAATTATATTTGCTACTGGCTTTGATGCGATGACTGGGTCCATGTTAAAAATAGATGTTATTGGACGAAAAAAGAAGACGCTGAAGGATGTTTGGAAAGCAGGACCCCTTACATATCTTGGGTTACAAGTTGAAGATTTTCCGAACATGTTTATTCTAACTGGTCCGGGAAGCCCTTCGGTTTTAACCAATATGCCTAGAACGATAGAACACCACGTAGAGTTTGTAACTGCGTGTATAAGCCATATGGTGGTTAATAATTTTAGGGCAATGGAACCGACTAATAAAGCAATGGTAGAGTGGGTCGAACACGTAAATGAGGTGGCAGATAAAACCTTACTACCTAAGACAAAGCACTCTTGGTATTTAGGTTCAAATGTCCCTGGAAAGCCTCAGGTGTTTATGCCTTATGCTGGAGGATTGAATAATTATAGGGATATCTGTAGTGAGATTGTGGAAGACGGTTACCGCGGTTTTAATTTTACCTAGTTTTTTAAGTTTGTATTTTTGCTCTTTTTTTGTTTGAGGCGCTGTAACTCTTCAAAGCTGTTTGAACAGCAGTACTGCATCGATTATCAAATGAGAAACCAAAAATCATTATGAATTACTCCAAGACAATGATTACCGTGATTTCACTTCCTGTTGGAGGTCTTGGTGGTTTTATGGCTGAGTTTATTGGGTTACCTATGCCCTGGATGTTAGGAAGTTTAATAATTACCGGATGTTTTTTTAGCCTTGGTAAAGGTCATTTGCCCATAAATTATAAATTTCCAGATAAATTTAGAGTAATATTTATTGCAATTATTGGGATTATGATTGGCTCTCAAGTTAATCAGGAACTAATTAAACAGTCATCTAATATGGTGATATCTCTATTGGCTATTACGGTATTTGTCGTGATTGCTCATTTTACAAATTATATAATTTTTAGAAAACTAGGAAAATATGATGGTCCTACGGCTTTCTTTTGTGGTGCTCCTGGTGGCCTTATGGAGAGCATAACCATGGGAGAAGAAGTTGGTTGTGATATAAAACTTTTAACAGTGCAGCAGTTTTTGAGAATTATTTCTGTTGTAATGATAGTTCCAACTTTAATGTCGATATGGGTAGGTGAACCATTAGGGAGTGCTAGTGGGATAAAGTTACTGACATCTAATTCTGAATTACCTTTCTTTTTAAATTATTTTTTAGTTCTCGTAGTGGCTGTTACAGGTTTGTTTTTTGGAATAAAGCTGAAATTACCCGCGGCCCATTTAATGGGTCCTCTTATTATTGCTGTATTAATAAGCTTACTAGATGTTACGCCTATTCATTTACCAGTTTTACTTGTGATTATTTCTCAAGTTGTAATTGGTGTAAGTCTAGGAACTAGATTTCTAGATATAAGTGGCGCTGTTCTTTATAAAGGTGCTTGGCTAAGTCTTATTTCAGTTTTTTCTATGCTCAGCATAGGGGGATTACTTTGTTTCATGATAGCCCCTTTTACAGAAACCTCATTAAATGTATTGTTAATTAGTTTTGCTCCGGGAGGCGTTACTGAAATGTCTCTGATAGCACTAAGTTTATCTGCAAACCCTGCCGCGGTAACCTTACACCACTTGTATCGAATTATTATCACCGTTTCTGGCTTAACATTTATAAGGAGTCGTTTCGATTTTATAGATGGTAAAATCAATCGGAAAACATAGTGTGTATTAAAATTTTATGAATGATTATTTTATCTTTAAATTTTAAAAAAAGGAATAGTATATGAAAAAAAACACCCAGCTTGGTCCAACCCTTAGTCAAATTTCTAATGCTCAAGGCGAGCTTATTAATCGACTTATTATTACGCCAACACTTCAAGCTAAGTCTGATCGCTGGTCAAATATTTTACCAAAGAAAACTAATGTTTTTATTAAGCTCGAACTTTTTCAGCAGTCAGGTTCATTTAAGGCTCGAGGAGCATTTCTGGCAGTTAACGACCTGTCGCCGGGTCAAAAGAAGGCGGGTGTCGTTGCAGCAAGTGGAGGAAATCATGCATTAGCCGTTTCTTGGGCAGCCTCAGCTGCTGGAGTCAGCGCTAAAATTGCGATGCCAAAGGCAACAGATATTTTACGTATAGAAGGTTGCAAAGCATCTGGGGCTGAGGTGATATTGTGTAGGGATATTGCCGAGTCTTTTGAGTTGATGAACTCTTTAGCTAAGAAAGAGGATCGTGCCATTATTCATCCGTTTGATGATGCAAAAATGATACTTGGAGCTGCAACATGTGCTGCCGAATACGTGGCTCAACACCCAGATATTGACTATTTTGTTATCCCTGTTGGTGGGGGTGGTTTGATTAGCGGTATGGCTGCGGCCATTAAAAAAC
>JAQBUS010000042.1 GCA_027623875.1 Pseudomonadota bacterium | reverse complement strand
ACAATGTTTTGATGCACTTGCGGACGCTTCCTCTTTAAAGAAAGAGCTGGTTTCCGGTTTGGACATAATGATCGTCCGAGAGTTAACGAGTGGTGTTTACTTTGGGGAGCCTAGAGGGATTCAGGAAGATAACCAAGGTGGTAGAGTGGGTATTAATACACATAGATATACCACAAATGAAATTCGACGAGTAGCCAGGTCTGCATTTGAACTTGCAAGAAAGAGAAGTAACAGGGTCTGTTCCATGGAAAAGGCCAATGTAATGGAGTCAGGAATTTTATGGCGAGAAGAAGTTCAATGGGTTCACGATAATGAATATCCGGACGTAGAATTGAGCCATATGTATGCAGATGCTGGGGGCATGCAATTAGTGCGTGCTCCAAAACAGTTTGACGTTATTGTAACAGATAACTTATTTGGGGATATGTTAAGCGATGTGGCGGCAATGCTGACAGGATCACTCGGGATGCTTCCTTCTGCCTCTCTTGGACTTCCGGCTAAAAATGGGAGACCTAAAGCTTTGTATGAGCCAGTACACGGTTCAGCTCCTGATATTACTGGACAGGGAAAGGCAAACCCAATAGCTTGTATATTAAGTTTTGCGATGGCCCTGCGATATTCTTTTGATAAGGGGGATGAGGCTGATAGAATTGAAAAGGCTATTGATAACGTTCTTGGAAAAGGCGTGAGAACCGCAGATCTTATGCAAGCAAAAGGTATGGCACCTGTTTCAACTTCTGAGATGGGTAACGCAATTCTGGTAGCTCTAGATGAGAGCCTTAGTTAGAATTAGTTGGAGGGTTCGATATTTACGGTCTTTTTTTTGAAGTAAAACCAAAACTGGGTCATCTTAAGTATTATTTAAAGCATGTAGATCTGCTTAAACCGGAACTGGATAAGCATAGTGGTTTAATCTGGATAGACAGATATTCTAGCTTAACTAATAACTCCATATTATTATCCCATCAAATATGGAAGGATACTGAATCTATTTCAGCTTGGCGAGAGAACCAAGCCCACTTAAAATCCCAAGAAGCAGGGCGTAGAGTCCATTTTGAAGACTATAGGATAAGGATTGGCGAACTTATTTGTAAAGGTCCTAGCAATCACATCTCTCTTGCTGATGACACGGTTCACCCTAAAGGGTGCAATTATTTGTTTTCAATTAGTAGTTCCGAACCTTTTGAATTAGAAGAATTTCATTCTTTTTCTAGTATAAATGTGAGATCGTCATACTGTTCTATTGCGAGCATCTCCTGCACAGATGATGCTCATAAGTTAACTCAGAAAATACGCTCTAAGGGATCAGAGAAAGCTGTAACGTCGATTTATAAAATTTTTCGAGATTATGGCCTAAAAGATAGAGAGCAGGCGCCAGGTTAGTTTTGAGGGTATATATCAGATCAAGTCTGTTTGCTCAGAACTTCAATTTTTTTGCGAGAGAAATTAAGAAACTTTGAACCCAGTTTGGGTTAGAAAGATCAGAGATTAAAGTATCTTCTGAGAGTTTTTTAACTCCTTCCCCTGAGATTGAAATCAATGAAGTATTATGTTTTTTAAATTTATTGGCATCTAAGTCGTGGGTTGCTCCAGATTGGATCTTATATAGACTAGAGTAGGTGCCATTCATTTTTATTAATTCTTCGTGAGACCCAGACTCGACTAAACAGCCTGAATCCAAGACTAAAATAGTATCGGCTTGAGTAATAGTTGAAAGTCTATGGGCTATAACCAAAGTGGTTTTGCCTTTTGATAATCTCTCTAGCGCTTCTTGAACTAACTTTTCGGACTCTGCGTCAAGTGCACTGGTAGCTTCATCTAAGAGCAGTATTGGACTGTCCCGAAGAAGTGCCCTCGCAATTGCCACTCGCTGCCTTTGACCTCCTGATAGGTTTGATCCCCTCGGTCCAACTTTGGTGTTAACTCCATCAGGTAAAGACTCTAGAAAAGTTGAGACATTTGAGTCGTCTAGTGCAGCCCTGAGTTTCTTCTGAGAGATCTTTTTTTGACCCAATAAAATATTTTCAAGCAAAGTTTCATCAAATAATAATGCCTCCTGCGATACGACAGAAAATAGGCCCCTTAAGTATTCAATTGTAAACTTTTTAGTTTCGATATTTCCAACAGTGATTTGTCCACTCTCTGGGTCAAACAACCGTGTCATAGTATTAAAAACTGTACTCTTCCCAGCCCCAGATTGCCCGACTATGGCTGTCATTTTTCCCTCTAGAGCGGTAAAACTTAGATTTTTTAAAATAGGAGAAGAAGAATAATTTAGGCAAACATTTTTAAATTTAATTTCAAAGTTAGAAGGTTTTTCGGTTGTTACGTTCGCTGAGTTTGCAATTGTTGGCTTTGTATCAAAAAGGTCAAATATCCTAACTAGACTTGCTGCCATTACTTGCCAGCTACTAAGGACATTTCCTAGACTACGCATTGGCTGAAATGCCAGTCCCATTGCTGTAAAAAAGCTCATGAACTGCCCAATAGTTTTTTCACCTGATATAATCTGTGGAGCACCGTAAATAAGCACACAAAAAAAACCAAAGCCAACTGCCAAATCGATAAGTGCAGGAATTGATGCTTGTCCGGCAACTGATTTTACGGTTGTTTTGACCCATTCTTTTGAAAGCTCAGAAAATCTAGAAAGCTGATATCCTTCAATACGATTTAATTTAATTGGAGTAACGCCGTGGAAAATCTCATCTAACCTAAGTGTGCGATCCGCAGCTATATTTCTTAAATAGCCACTTTTCCTACGAACATATCTTTGTACTGCCAAGCTTGGGAGGAGTAACAATGGAGCTCCCATAACAGTAACCAGTGTCCATTTCCAATCTATCGAAATAGCTACACTAATAAGAGCGGCTAGTGTAATCACGTCTCTTCCTGCGTTCACAAAAATTGTACTCCAGAGATTCTGTATCGCCACGACATCTCCCTGAACCTTCTCGATTAGGGATCCGGGGGAGCTTTTGGAATGAAAGTTGTTATCAAGATTAAGTGTGTGACCCAGTAAATCCTCTTGCATTTGGGTAGATGAATTGAAGGAAACTTTAGCTAGAATTGTTCTATGTATTAGTCCCGTTACCCCTCTAATTAAAAATAGAAAAAATATCACTGTTGCTACTAGCCAGATGGCACCTTCTTCTCCTTTTACCATTACCTGATCAAACATTGGTTGAAGCATATAGCTCATTCCAGCTAGGGTTCCCCCCTCCATTGACATAAAGATCAAGGCTAATATTAAAAGAAGGATATGGGATCTTAAATAACAATCCCAGAGTCTTCTAAGGAGTCCTAGTGAGCTTATTGTAGAGTTAACAGACAAAGATTAGTGTTCTCCAATTTTTCAGGTATATGTATCGTATTTTTATACCTTACGGCAAGGAATACTATAAAATCTCTTTTCCTAACCTTAACAAAGAGCTATTAGGCAATCATACGAAAAGTATTTTAGGAAGGTTTACTTTATAATGGGTTATCGGATTGCTGTAGTGGGCGCGACAGGAAATGTAGGGCGTGAAATGCTAAATATACTGGCGGAAAGAAATTTTCCAGTTGAAGAAATTTCTGCTCTAGCAAGCAGAAGATCAATCGGTACAGAAATTAGTTTTGGAGATAAAACCCTAAAGATTAAAGATTTAGCCACATTTGATTTCAAGGGGTGGGATATAGCACTTTTTGCGATTGGGTCTGATGCCACAAAAGAGTATGCGTCAAAGGCTTCAGAATCCGGGTGTCTTGTCATAGATAATTCGTCACTGTTTAGGTATGATCCCGATGTTCCACTAATAGTTCCAGAGGTAAATCCTGAAGCAATTTTTGGATTTAAGAAAAAGAATATAATTGCGAATCCTAATTGTTCAACATCTCAGATGGTTGTTGCCCTTAAGCCATTGCATGATAGAGCCCGCATAAAACGGGTGGTGGTTAGCACCTACCAATCTGTATCGGGTTCTGGAAAAGAGGGTGTAGATGAACTCTGGAACCAAACGAAAGGGGTCTATGTGCCTGGTCAAGGAGTAGCATCAAGCATTTTTCCCAAAAAAATCGCTTTTAATGTAATTCCTCAGATAGATATCTTCCTCGAAGATGGATCTACAAAAGAAGAATGGAAGATGGCAGCCGAAACTCATAAGATACTAGATCCAAAAATTCAAGTTACAGCTACATGCGTTAGAGTCCCAGTTTTTGTAGGGCATTCTGAGGCAATTAATATCGAATTTGAGGATTTTCTTGATGAGGATGAAGCTCGTGACATTTTGAGAGAAGCTCCAGGCCTTATGGTCATAGATAAGAGAGAACCTGGGGGGTATGTTACACCGATTGAATGCGTCGGTGACTATGCAACTTTTATAAGTAGAATCCGGCAAGATAACACAGTAGAAAACGGATTAAATTTATGGTGTGTATCTGATAATTTAAGAAAAGGTGCGGCTCTTAATGCTGTTCAGATTGCTGAGACGTATGTGGATCGAGTTTTAGAGGCTAAATAGCGATAAAGCCTTTACCCTCTATATATTGTTCAAGGGCGCCCTCGCCGATATGAGTCCAAAGCCCGTGTAAGTTCAAATCTCCACGATCAATAGCTTTGCGTACAAATGGAAATGTTTGTAAGTTCCCTAGTGATACGAGGATTGCTTCTTTCTCTAAAGCACGTTTACGCTCTGCTTCGTTCTCAATATGTTTAATGTTTTCGTAACCTGGACGAAGTATGTCCATCCAACGACCTACGAAACTAGATTTATGCTCAAGTTCTGGTGCTTTACCAGCACACATATCGTGGCATCCGTTTATGCCTCCACAGTTTGAATGCCCCAAAATAATTATATTGGCTATATTAAGAGTGCTGACAGCGTATTCGATAGCGGCAGAAGTTCCATGATAATCACCATTAGGTGAAAAAGGAGGCACTAAGTTAGCTATATTTCTGTGAATAAAGAACTCCCCTTCTTCGGCGCCGAATATAGCTGTCACATGAACACGACTATCACAACACGAAATTACCATTGCACGTGGACGCTGACTTTCCTCGGAGATCTTACGGTACCAGCCTTTGTTCTCTGAATAGTTAGTTGTTTTCCACCCGTGATAGCGTTGGATTAAATATTTCGGGAGTGGCTTTATGTGATCCATTTATTTTTCCGTTTTATAGTATTGTATTTGTACTATACTCCTAATTACTTTGAGTGTCTGCTTGCTTTTAAGTTAATATTTTAGGTGTTTCTAGTAGTATTAATTTAAATTTAATAGAGGGAAGAAATTAATGTTAAATCTTAATCGTTTTAAATTCGTAAATGATCATCCAGATGCATGTCCAGTTTATCTTTTAGAGGCTGGGAGCGTGGACGGTTGGTTAAGCGATAAGTCGAACAGTATCAAAAACTGGGTTAAGGTGCATAAGTTTACCGGCACGGCTGGAGAGGTTTGTTTACTTCCAGACGAGTCTGGAAACATCAGCTTCGCTTTAGTTGGTCTGGGTAATAAAAAATCAAGATTACGAAATAGATTTGTTTTTGGCGGTGCCTCCAAAAAACTTCCGGCGCTAACTTATAAGATTGCTTCTAAACATTCTGATGAGGATCTTGAAGAACATTATTTGGGATGGCTACTATCTCAGTATAACTTTTCAAGATATAACAAAAAAGAAGATAAGCTCGTCCAGTTAGTGAAATCACAACAAATTGATTCCCAGCGCATAGAAATCATTGCTGAAGGTGAAAAATTAACCAGGGATCTAATAAACACTCCAACAAATGATATGGGACCTGAGGAGTTAGAGGTTAGTGTCCGCTGTTTAGCCGATATACATGGGGCAGATATTAAAACTGTAAAAGGTGATGAGCTTCTAAGTCAAAATTTCCCGATGATACATGCGGTGGGCCGAGCTTCAGCTTCTTCCCCGCGACTTTTAGATTTATCATGGGGTGAAAGTGGCCCCAGTCTTGTTTTGGTAGGCAAGGGGGTTTGCTTTGATACGGGAGGATTAAATATAAAGCCAGGATCCTCTATGGGATTAATGAAAAAAGATATGGGTGGAGCGGCTACAGTTCTTGGATTGGCCCATATGATTATGGGATTAAAATTACCAATAAAGTTACGCGTATTAATTCCAGCAGTAGAAAACTCGATTTCGGAGTCTTCTTTTCGACCTCAAGATGTCCTTGTTTCCAGAAAAGGGCTTACAGTTGAAATAAATAATACTGATGCGGAAGGTAGATTAGTTCTAGCTGATGCCTTGGCTTATGCTGATGAGGCGTCACCAAACCTAATGGTATGTATGGCAACATTAACTGGGGCCGCTCGTGTCGCTGTTGGCCCGGACCTTGCTCCATTTTTTACCGACGATGTAAATTTGGCAGATGCTTTAAATAGATCAGCAAGAAAGGTTAAGGACCCTGTGTGGCAACTCCCATTCCATGAACCATACGAAGCTTTAATTGAACCAGAAATAGCAGATTTAGATAATGCACCGTCTGGAGGGTTTGCCGGCTCTATTACTGCGGCGTTATTTTTGAGAAGATTTGTTGAGAAAAGTAAAAGTTTTGTTCACTTAGATATATATGGTTGGCAGGCAAGTGCAGCACCTGGTCGGCCAAAAGGTGGTATGGGAATGGGTTCGAGAGCTCTATTGGATTCTCTTCCTGAGATTTTAGGATTGTGATCGATAGACGTATTAATCCGGCAAATGAGCGTGTTGCGGCCTCTTACCTTAGAGGTCAAATTAATACTAAATTATTTCTTGATGGGTTATTAAGGCAGTGTCTGCGTGGGGTTACAGATCTCCTAGATAAACCGTCGGGGCGAAGAGTAACGCAACTTTCTTTAGGAGAAGAGCTTACAGTATTTGAACAGAAAAACGGATTTGCTTTCGTTCAATCTGCAAAAGACGATTACTGCGGTTATATGGATGAAACTTTAATAGCACCGCGCTCAAAAAAATCGCATTGGGTAAGTGCGTTGAGTAGTCATCTATACCCAGAAGCGGATTTAAAGAAAAAAAATATTGGAGAGCTTTATTTTTGTGATGAAGTTGAAGTTATAAATGAAGATACTGGATGGTCAGAACTTAGAGGTGGGGTGTTTGTCCCCTCCTGTCACTTAAGTAAACTAACCGAACGCTTTACTAGTTTTATTAAAGTTGCAGAGTTGTTTCTTAATTCGCCTTATTTATGGGGGGGGTGTTCCAGATCTGGAATAGATTGTTCTGGCTTAATACAAATCGCATTAATTTCTTGTGGAATAAAATGTCCCAGAGATGCTGACATGCAAGAAGATGATTTAGGCTATAATGTCAGTGTTGGGGATGCCACCACTGGAGATTTAATATTTTGGAAAGGCCATGTAGGGATCCTCACGGAGCCTAATGTTCTTACTCACGCTAACGCTCATCACATGGCTGTATTTAGGGAAGATTTAGATTTAGCAAACAAAAGAATTGAAAAG
>JAQBUS010000041.1 GCA_027623875.1 Pseudomonadota bacterium | reverse complement strand
TTTTATACTTCATTCCAACCAAGCTCTTTCAGATAGAATTTAAATATATGAGTGTTATTTCCATATTACAAGAATTGACGTATTTTGAAGTAGAAGCAAGGCTAACCTATGAAGAAAATACTAATGCTCAGGTTCTGAGCTGCAGCAGTACTTGTAACGGTTTATTAAATTTAACATTCTTGGCTATGGTAAGATTATGAAAAATGTTATTCTAATATTAGTACTTTCATTTGGATTTATAGGGGAAGCATTTTCTCAAAGTGTTGAGCTTAATCTTTTAAAGTTGAAAGCGCTAAATGCTTGTAAGGCTTGCAACCTAAAAGGTGTAAAGCTTAGTGGAGCTGACCTGATTGAAGCTGACCTTACTGGAGCTGACCTTAGCGGAGCAGACCTTAGTGGGGCAGACTTTTACGTAGCAATTCTCACTGGAGTAAACTTTAGTCGAGCAAATCTAAGCGGAGCTGACTTTTACGGAGCAGTTCTTAATGGAGTAAACCTCAGTGAAGCAAACCTGAGTGGAGCCAACTTTAATGGAGCCAATTTAACAGATGCCAATATTCGCGGTGCGAAGTTTTGCAATACAATCACGCCTTGGGCAATTGATAATTCAGGCTGTTAAGTTTTGTGAGCCAAGCATGGAGGTAATCCCTAATTTCGTTTGGCATGTCGGAAAGGTTCAAGATTTATACGCATGGGGTAATTTTACAATTAAAGGCTCTGCAGTGGGTGGGTGTGGTTAATTTTTGAATTCGTAACTCTAATTTGTACTGTCAACAGATGCAGGCTCTCATGAGGTAGAGAGCACTTTTAGCGACAAAATTCCTGTTCTATAACTTTAACACCCCAAGCGTCACCCTCGTTCTCGGAAATAAGTTTGAAATTATAACTTTCGTACAGATGGCGTGCAGGCATCAACCCGGAAAATGTGGTAAGCCATGCTCTGCCAGAAGAATGAGAGTCTACGTGCTGCATTGCACGATCCATAAAGATCCGTCCTATACCTGTTCCACGACATCTATTCGAGGCAATAAACCAACGCAAATGCGCCCCTCTTGAACCTGAATTTGGGTCATTTAAATCAAGGACTAATGACGCCGCTATCCCGTGTTCGTCTTGCGCAAGTAGCAGTAAGTCTTTACTGGTTTTTCGGTTAGAAAACTCCGCAAGCTCAAGTGCGACTTTAGCTTCAAAGAATGTTCCAAATCCCCAGTTCGCGGCATAGTGTTGTCCATGAAGCGCCACGATAGACCCCAGAGAGCCAGCTGTGAAATGTTCGACGATCTGCATATCTACAACTCCATTTACTGAAGAAAGCTACGATCAAATGGATTTAGACGAAAGGCAGAAAAGCCAGTATTAAAAATCTCCGATGAGTGAGTTTGGATTAGACCTAGTAGAGGTGACACTTACACGGCGCTAACTTTATGTACCTATATAGGCTATCGCTTCGATCTCGACTAACATCTCTGGTTCTGCCATCGGTGTTTGCACCGTCGTTCGGGCTGGTGGGTTTTCTGGAAAGAGTTTAGCAAACTCATCATTCATTATTTGAAAGTCTTTCATGTCCTTTAAGTAGACATTACATTTTACGACATCACCGAGAACGGCTCCACCCTCCTCGAGGACTGCCTTAACATTTGCAAGCGTCTGAATGGTTTGTGCTCGAACATCGTTGAGACCTATAACGTTTCCGGTGTGGTCCCAGGCCACTTGACCCGCGGTAAACACCATATTGCCACCCCGAGCACCAGGTGAGTATGGGAATGTGGGTCGCGGTTGAAAGTCGAGGCTTTTTGGTCGAAGAACTGTCTTAGGCATTTTGTGAGGCTCCTTATTCGTTTAAAGTGGTTACAGAAAAATTTGAAATACTGAGGGTCAATATTAAAACTAAGATAATTTACAAAAAAATAACAAATTACCAAACACAAGTCCACGTTAGATTATCTTAAGAAATTATTAAATGTTTTGCTATTTCTTGAAAGTTGAACTCCAGGAAGAACTCCTGTGTCTGTTTATAAAAATGTGTCATAAAAATTAAAATCAGTAACCCAGTTTTAGTTTATTCCGACTAAAAGAATTGACACATTCCGCTATTAAAGCAAGGCTAACCTTTAGGGATTTAACAAAGGGAAAGTTTAGAAATTTTCATGATTGAAAAAAAACTACTGTCAGAGCATCCTGCCATTGTGGGTCAGTGCAATTAGACGTTTTTCTGTCAAATGGATTAGAAGAGATCATACGCTGTAACTGTTCCATTTGCAGTAGAGGTAAGGGGTTTGCTATGGTCTGTGTTCTTTCAAAAGATGTTAAGGTTATAGACGGGGAGGCATCGATAACAGAATACATCTTTAACACTGCGGCTGCGCCACATTTTTTTTGTATAGTTTGTGGAATACATACTCATCATAGAAGTAGATCAAGACCGGATAGATCTTGTATTAATGTTAGTTGCATAGAGGGATTGAACTTAGAAGATTATAACGAAGTTATAAGTTTCGATGGAATAAACCATCCCTCTGATGTCTAGTTTTAAGTCGTAAGTCTTAAAAAGTGAGCCACTAACAAAATAATAGTTTTAGAAAAATATTCTGAATTCGAATTGGCTGTAGATTAACAGATCAGCCGGGGTCTTAAAATATTATCCGTTAAACATGTATTGTTGGTATTAAGTTTTGCAGACATTTTTTAAGCACGTTCTTTTTAAATAGTGGCTGCGAATTATTGATGATAGTTGTAACGAAATTCTTGGGAGAATGAAGTGGTTATTGGTTTAATTGGAGGTATTTTTGTCTTAATTTTAGTTTTTACAATAACGAATGTTAGGTCAAATAAGTTTAAAAACAAGATGGAAGAAACTGAAAAAAAAATAGGGAAATGGGAGCGCGTAGAAGATAAATTTTATTTTGTGATTTTTATTCTAGCTCTCTTATTTATTATATTCAGAGTTATTTTTTATTAATAAACTTGAAGAATGAACTAAAATCGAATTTCGATACTATTGAGTATAAAACTATAACTAGTATTCACTTAATTAAGATGACACACTTGAATTATAGATAAGGTTTTGGTTTTTTGCTTTAACATTTAAAGGTATTTTCGCCATGATTTTTCTCATCAGTAAGTTGGTTGGTTCGAAAGTCTCCCTCTCCACTTTTAAGTCCTAGACGCTACCGAGCGTGATTGGCTTATCCAAGCCTTAACAAACGCAAAATCTCAATAGCTTTGGGGGTCTAGAAAGTTAAATATTGTCAAATTTAAGAAACATAATACAGATCTAGTATAACTTCAGATTTAAAACGCGCACCAGTTCCAATAAAAGATAGTTTATTTACCCAGTTGTGTTTTTTGTGACCTGTCTCGAGGATAGCTTGTGTTATCATTGAGTACTCTGAAGGGTTTACGTCCTCGCCTGCTGCTAGTCGATCTATAATAGCTTCTGGTCCATGACGAAACCCCTTGTTAATTACTTCTATTGTTGCTCCATCTTTTGTACGCAGTGCGTATCGTGTATCCAACTCACTTAGCCGATCGTTACCTATTGTTTGCCAGTCGGCTCCAAGATTTAAGATGGTTCCTTCAACTTTAGGCCCTCTGAAATGCCCACCAATTATCGGTATTATTCGACGTAAAGATCTTCTTCCGATTCCCATCTCAATAGGTTCACCTAGAGAAATTTGTAGCTGAGCAAAGAAAGTTAATTGTGGTGTTGGGAGAGTTATGACAGTTTTCATAAGTAGGCTCCTAAAATGGAAGGTTGTTTATTAAATTGTTCAACAGACAGTCCGACAAGAGACTTAAACTTCGCAGAGTGTTCAGATAATTCCGTACGGGTTATTACAGTATCTAGAGTATCAAAAGTTCCACCACACCTTTCTTCAACGACTTGTAAGATAGCGTCTGGACCACTTTCTCTATTGGCTAGTACTATTCTATTTGAGCCTTCAAGCGTTCTTTCTTGAAATTTAATTATGGCGGCTTCAGTGGCACCTAATTCAATGAGAGCTCTGCCCAAATTCCTTGCATCAAGAATTGCTTGAGTGCCTCCGTTGGAGCCAGTAGGATATGCTGGGTGTGCGGCGTCACCAATCAGAAGTGTAAGCCCATTCACCCAATTATCAACAGGATCCCTATCTACCATTGGATACTCAAGGACCTTTGAAGACGATTGCACCATCTTTGGAAAATCAAACCAATCGTAAGACCAGTTCTTAAAATACGGAAGGAATTTATTATATTCGACAGACTTATTCCAGTCGTTCTCATGAGTTGAATTCGTGTTCTCAAGCTTGCGCTCGCAAATCCAATTTATTATTACGTTTCCTGTTCTATCAGGGGGAGATATTGGGTAAGCTACTATGCGTTGGGTTGCATGACCGATCATAGCCATCGTTGCACCGGTTCTAAACGGCTTAGACTTACTAGTTCCTCTCCAAAGTATAACACCTTCCCAGCGAGGTGAGCCTTCATCAGGATACATTTGTTCTCTTAAGGTTGAGTTAATACCGTCAGCTGCGATACAAAGATTAGCCTCAACTTTAGAAAGTTTATTGGTTTGATCTATAACCGATATCGAGATTTTGTTCCCCTTGGTTTTGGTCTCAGTAATTTTACACCCGAGTTTAACTATATCTCTGCCACAGCGCTTAATCAGAGCTCTGTAAAGTAGCATTTGTAATTTTCCACGGTGAACAGAAAACTGAGGGTAATTATAGCCGGCTTCTAAGCCTCGTGGTTCAGACCAAATTTCCAAACCACGTTTTGTAAAGAATGCCAATTCACGTGTTTTTACCCCGATGGTTTCGAGCTCTTTTAAGAGTCCCATAGCCTCTAACTCTCTGACCGCTGTTGGTTGGATGTTAATTCCGACCCCTAAAGGTTCGAGCTGTTGTGCCTTTTCAAAAATTTGAAACGGTATTCCTAGCTGGTGGCAGGTTAAGCCAAGAGAAAGCCCAGCGATACCTGCGCCCGAAATGATAATCATAGAATATAAACTCCTCGCATTTTTTTAGTACAACCAAAGTAAAATTGTAACTTTTATTTAAAATACCGATTTACGATCTAAGTTCTCTGAGTTGAAGGGGTAAATGAGAACGAATCCGACTTTAAGGTCTCGGAGTCAAAGTTGGATTTGGATATTTACATATGGGCTGTTACTCAGATAGGGGGATTGGTTCTGCTGTCTGATTACAGTAGATAAAGGGAAGCATGAACGCATTACTGAATCTCATAGGAGCAACATTTTACGTGATAATGCGTATGGTCGGGGGATTAACTATTTTTATAGTTGGTTTAGTGATAATATTGTCTGTGGTATTTTCAATCTTTAGTGAAGAGGCGGAAGCTAGTCTCTTCCATATAGAGCCTATGCACCTAATTTTTCCTCAGTTTGTTGTTGATACAACAGAACTTAGTTGAATGCTCAATGCTATAAGGTGGTTACAAAAGGAATTTAGATAACAACGTTATTGCGCGATCCCAGAGTTCTTTCCTATAACAAAAATAGTTGGATTAATGGCCTTCACGTGATTTTAGAGCATATTTGAAAAATCCACTAATATACTGGTTTTGATGTATTCCGTGACCTTCTTTAAACTAAATATCTAGCCTATAATTATATATAACTTAAAGGAAATAATCATAATGAAAAAATATCTATTATCAGATTCAAGCCTAAACCAGAATGTTTTGATGAATTTATAGCATCAATTAAAGAGAACTCTAAGGAGAGAGGGACTGCTAGCCCGCCGGCTCATTACATCATGTCATGTAAAGAAGAAGTGATCGCTATTGTTATTAGGGATGGCAATGATCTTAATGAAAGTGCCAAAAACGGTGTCAATTGGTTAGATAAACAAAGGCATCTACTTCAAGAGTATAATGAAGTGGATAGGCACACTATTCCTCTTACAGGCGATCTAATCGAGCACTAATTATAGTGGTAAGCACAGTATGATTAAACAACCCTGTACGCCAATATGACCTACGGGGCTGGATATGGCGCTAAAAACAGCATTAATCCTGAGCCAGAGAGATTAAGAACTGTTGCTGCTGGGAGCGAAATTCAGTCAA
Source organism: Pseudomonadota bacterium (assembly GCA_027623875.1). GTDB lineage: Bacteria > Pseudomonadota > Alphaproteobacteria > Rhodobacterales > Rhodobacteraceae. The sequence goes on along the minus strand of JAQBUS010000041.1, from coordinate 1,398 downwards.
ATCAATAAATCATAAAAATTCTGGTGGTTAACTTCTATAGCTATAGATCAGCTTGGGTAATGGCGGTGGTCGAGCATTCGTATCAAGTCTATGTGCCTCTTTAGCGAACTTCGCAAACTTTTGGTTGGTCCCTTGCATCGAGGGGAAGTATTTCTACCTCTAATGGTGTTTAGCGCTTCCCTGTTTGTTATTGCCAAGGATGAATAACTGAATGATTATGGGTAAAACTCTAAAGATAAAACTTTGAGTGATTGGCTAGCTAACTAAAAAGAGAGGTACGCCCCATGATTATCGACACCATGGCACAGTCAACGTTAAATATACAAAAAGACGAAATGAGCGGTGGAAAGCAATTACCAAGTCATGCCAAATGTGTCGTTATTGGAGGAGGTGTTGTAGGATGTTCAATCCTCTTTCACCTTGCCAAATTTGGTTGGAAAGACACGATTCTTCTAGAACGAAACGAATTAACGTCTGGATCAAGTTGGCATGCGGCAGGGCAAATCCATACCATTAGCTCGGATCCAAATATCAGCCGCCTTCAGAGTTATACGATCAACCTTTACAAAGAGATCGAAGAGTTATCTGGTCAGTCTGTTGGTTTAAATCTGACAGGTGGTTTTTACCTAGCATCAAATAAAACATGGTATGACTACCTTAAACGCGAGCGTTCTAAAGCTCGTTATATGGGGTTGAATCAAGAGTTTATTTCTCCTCAGGAAGTTGCAGATCGTCACCCACTGATTGATCCAAAATACTACCATGCAGCTCTTTGGGACGACCAGGATGGCGACTTGGACCCTTCAGGGACTACGTATGCGTTCGCAAAAGCCGCACGCCACTATGGCGGAAAGTATTTTACACACACTCCAGTTATGGCAACCAAAATGCGTAAAGATGGCCAGTGGGAGGTGACCACAAACCGGGGCATTGTTATCGCGGAGCACGTGGTTAACTGTGGAGGTCTTTGGGCGCGCGAAGTTGGTCATATGGCTGGCTTGCATTTACCGGTACAACCCATGGAGCATCATTATCTGTTAACAGAAAGAATTGATGAGATAGCCAATTTTGGTTCACGCTTACCATGTGGTTTTGACTACGAAGCCAATCTCTATTTCCGTCAAGAACGTGACGGGATGTTGCTTGGTACTTATGAGCCAGTCGGTATACCGTGGAAAGTTGAAGGAACGCCCTGGAAGTTTGGCCACGAGCTATTACAACCGAATCTAGAACATATAGCTGAACGCCTTGAACTCGCCTTTGAGCGGATTCCAGCAATGGCAAACGCTGGAATTCGTCAAGCTATCAACGGTCCGTTTACCTTTGGTCCAGACGGAAATCCAATGATTGGTCCAGTGCCGGGGATGCACAATTACTGGTGTGCAGTCGGCGTAATGG
>JAQBUS010000040.1 GCA_027623875.1 Pseudomonadota bacterium | reverse complement strand
TTGATGCCATCTTAATCCTACGATCCAAATGTTCAGTCGATATCCAGTTTTCTTTTATTTCTGAATAACCATCTGGCTGTCTTTGGGTCCAAAAACTATTACCAAGTTCCTTCAAAATTTCTCTTGGTTCGTTACTTAACTCACTTTTTTTTGTGAATTTCATATTAAAACCAGGCATAACATCTGCCCCCGAAATTCGAATGGCCTGAAACATCCAAGTAGTCGGCCATAAGAATTTCTTACTACGTGTATTTTTAATCACTTCAAGGGTCGCTTTATGAACTTTGTTCAAATCCCCTTTTGACTTTCGCCATGCTCCGTAAATAATTTGAATTTCTTCGTCCGTAGCGCCTTCTCCTACAAAATGAAGCGCCAATTTCTTGGATAAATATTTCGCCGTATGATCGTCCGAAGCCAACATATCCGTTAGGTTTCTAAGTGCGTGAGCACCAGAAGAAAATTCCTGACCCAATACGGTTTTGTAACCTGGCTCAGCCCGGTCTCTAATATATGGTTCGGCGATGAAATCAGTTAATGAGACTGGCCAGCCGGGCTTAGTTTTTCTTTCTTTTTGATACTTGCGTATCACATTATCGGCATTTACCCCCCAACCGGCCAACACCTTAGCAGCACCTCTAATATCTTTTTCAGTATATCCTCTAGCTAATGAAACAGTGTGCAGCTCTAAAAGCTCACGGCCTAAATTATCATTTAAACCAACAGTTTTCCCCCGGGTCTTTGCAGCATAAAAAGCTTTAGATTTTTCGCCTACGCTATCTGCATTATCCAAATAATCCAACATTCCAATATGAGTCGTAACTTCATATAGTAATTGGTCGAATGACGAATTTAAGTTTCCGTGAATTACTCGATAAATAAAATCTCCCAACACGAAATTTCTTCGTCCAGAACCGCCAACCGTAAAGTGATTTGTCCAAAAATGAGTTAATCTCTGCTGAAACATATCCTCACCATAAATGGCAGAATTCCAAAATCTATATATATCAAGCTTAGAGACGTCAGTTTCATCCCGTACGTTCATAATTAGACGTTTTTTATCTTCCTTCTTGATGGTTTTTGATTTCTCAATGCGTTTTATTTCGTGCGTATATATGTCAGCCTTTTTTAGGCGATCCTCCAAAGAATAATTATACGATTGGAGACACCAATAACAGAAAATTTATTATGAAGTTGAGTATGATTCCACACTTCCAGATTGGATGGCAAATCAGCCTCAGGCCCGAAACCAAAGCCAATTTTTCGTGCCCATTGATGCCTGTTATCGTACAATTTTTTTCCTAATTAAACATTTTTTTTAATATCAATATACTTTAAATTAATTGATCTGAAAGAATTTATTTTTTATTGAAAATAAATAATAAGGACCTTGTATACTCATTCCCTTTACTCAATAAAAACCATAATAGAATTACTCAAAAAAAGGGAAGGTTGAACTCAAACGATGCTTTTTAAGCATCTAACAAACTTTCAGCATTCAGATGAAAATATTACCACATGATAGACACTATACTTAATAATTTTATTCCAAACTTTAGCCTTAGCATTTTAATGCTGATAGCAATTACATTTTTTTTGGCTGGAATAGTAAAAGGCTTTCTAGGAATGGGGCTCCCAGCCACAGCTATAGCAATTCTTACGCTTGTTATAGATCCCAAGGAAGCAATAGCTCTTCTTGTCCTTCCTATAATTGCTACAAATGCTGTTCAATTTATGCACGGCCCCGAGATTAAAAGTACAGTCCGTAATTTTAAGTATATTGCCATCGCAAACGTCATTACGATTTTCATCGTGTCGAGTTCTATAAATTCTTTTCCTGAATATTTTGTAACAACAGCGATAGGCTGCAGTATGGTGGTGTTTTCTGTTAATACACTCGTTGGATTTAGATTGCCAATGGGGCCTGGAGTTATGTGGCAGCTACTTGTAGGAATGGTTGCTGGTTTTCTGGGAGGAATAAGCTCCATATGGTCCCCTCCGATTGTTATGTATCTAATTTCTAGAAAAGTACCAAAAGAACAATTCATAGGTGCAATTGGGTTTATTTTTTTAGTAACGAGCTTTCCACTAGCTATAGGTTACGCATTAGCTGGAATTTTAACTTTTGAGATCCTTACAAAGTCGCTAATAGGTTTGCTCGTTTCCCTGGCTGGCTTTCGTGTCGGAGAACTGTTTCGAAGAAAAGTAGCTCAAGATACCTTCAGAAAGTTTCTACTATGGGCTTTCTTAGCATTAGGGGCACGATTAATTGCGACGGGTATATTTTAATACTTAGTAATCTTCTAAATGTTTGAATATTGGATTAGAAAAATTAAAGAACATAATCCCCGTGGGTGTCTAGCGTCCAATTTTATCCCTAAGATAAAAATCAATCCGATAGTTTTTTAATTTATTTTAACTAAGTTATTTTTTTAAAACTTTACTTAGCCTTATGCCTCGGAGACACTAACATCAGCCCGATCAACATGGTGATCAATGACCCCCAAACCCAACTTGAGTGCTGTTCACCAAATAAAAAGACCCCCCAAAAAATACCTGATAGGGTTACAAGAAACCCCACTTGGCTAGCAAAAAGTGGGCCGGAGTTGGCAATCGTGAAAACAAACAGCGTATAAGCTGTTACGTTTATGATTGAAATCAATATTATAGCCCAAGAAAGCTCATCAAACGGAAAGGTGATTACAAACAAATTATTTGTTAATAACCCAATTATACCTAAAATAAGTGCGGCTAACAAACTTACTCCACAAGATAACCTAATTGGTCCAATGCCATCCAGACTACGCACAGCTATAGCAACATTTTCGATAGCAAAACTAATCGAACTTATGCAAGCAACAACAATCCATAAAATCTCTTTCCTATCTGACAAACTATCATCAGGCATAACTAATAAAATAATACCAGCACATCCAAATAATATCCCAGTAACTCGCCGGGCAGAAAGATTTTCTAACTTTAACAATAAAGATAAGCCATAGGTTGCTATTGGAACTATTGTAACAGTAATCGCTAACACTCCTGCAGGGACATGTCTTGCTGCATAATAGAAACACACACTCGGAATAACGCCCCCAAGCATTGAAATTAAGAAAAAGAACTTTAGGTCTTTTCGATTAAAATTAAGTCGACGGCCGCGCAGCCATGTATAAAGCAAGAGGCAAACCCCTGAAATAGCTGAACTCCAGAATGAAATCCCAATTGGAGCCCCTCCAAGGTCAACTGCCAATTTTGCTACTGAGAATGACAACCCCCAAACGATAGCCATGTAGATAAGAGCCATCCAAGGCAAAAATTGTGTCATAAAATTATCCTAAATACTACATTTTAAAAGCAATCAAAATTGCTCGTGACACAATTAAAAGGTTTTGAAAACATAAAAGCATTTAGAGAGCGACTAAATGATCTTTAAATACGCAAAATAATTGCCAGAAACACCCGCGGATACAACTCAAGCTGAAATGATTTATGTAAAGAATAACGTGAGAAACAAATGATATTTGACTTAAATAAAGTCACACACGGTATTTAAACTTTAGTTTTGATTTTTGTTGAAAATTGTGGTCAATGTTATTCACTACTATAAAAAAGTTTATCAAAAATAAACAAATGGGAGGAAACTATGAATTTTAGAAAAACATTTAAGTTCTCAATTACAGCTGCAGCATTAATATTGGGAGTCGGAACGGCTAATGCATTTGTATGCTCTGTAAGTGATGCAACAATGGCTAAACCAGGAGGATTTCCTGAGAGAGCCCTAACAATGATTGTTCCATATGGACCAGCTGGAGGTTCTGGCCAAGTTGCCGCAGGAATGGCCGAAGCAGTAACCAGCCTTACTGGTGTAAGTATAAACAGAGATCATAAGCCTGGAGGTTCTGGTACTCTTGGAATGGCAGCTTACATCGCAATGCCTGCAGATGGATATAACGTTATGGAACATATTGATGATGCTTCCTCAGCGCATGCTTTAGATTCAGGCCAGCCGAATCCAGCATCAGATCTAATACCGCTGGTGACATCTCAAGTAACTTTCTCACAAATATATATAAGAACAAATGAAACTCGCTTTTCAGATTGGGCCTCATTTTCAGCGTGGGTCAGCGCACAAAATGGAAAGGCTACTATTGCAAACGTTTCAAAGGAAGGCTCCATGGAGCGGGTAACTATGAAATTCGTAACTGAAGCAGCTGGTATAAAAATTCAGCAGATTTCCTTTGATAAGGGTGCTCCTCGATATGGAGCTTTACTAGGTGGGCAGGTTGATGCTCTTTTTGAACAACCTGGCGACGTACGTAATTTTCTGGACTCCGGAGATTTCAAACCAATTTTAACAATCTTCAATGAGCGCCCTAGCGTATTTTCTGACGTCCCAACTCACAAGGACGTAGGGATGACTTTTGAACCGCTTCTTCGATTTAGAGGATTTTTTGTTCACAAAAATGCACCTGCTGACAGGGTCGCATGGTTAAAGTGGGCTTTCCAAAGAGGATATTGTGAAGATAGTTATCAAAAATTCAACGACTCTAAGTATATGTCTGTGATTGACAGTTATAGAGATACTGATGGATCTATTGCACTCATAAACTCGACTGTTAAGCAGTACAGGGCAGTTTATAAAGAAATGGGCCTAGAGCTTAAGTAGTAAATATTTAAGTCACTAAATTGATCAATTTACTTTGTCCTGTCATATCGACAGGGCAAGGTTATTTAAACTACAATCTTACTCGTTAATACCAACAAGACCTAGGGATAATCAATGGGACGCCTCACAACATCGCATATAATTGAGACAGTAGTATGGGGCCTAATTGTGATCATATTCTTTGGTTTTTCGTTTGAGTTCGATCGAGAAATTGAGATTTATAAGTTTGGGGCTACGGGATGGCCAAGAACGATCCTAATTCTTCTAGCACTGGTAACACTAGGTAATTTATTCCATCTTTACAGGAATGGTTCGATCGGAGAGGCCGGAAGGGTTGGTCAATCAGAACCGGACGACGAAATGACATACAATTCACTAAGAGATTACTCCAAATTACTCGCTATATTAATTGGACCATTAATCTACGCTATCCTCCTAAAACCTGTTGGATTTTATTTTTTAACACCTTTTTTTATAAGTTATATAATTGTTATATTTGGCGAAAGGAGCTTAAAGTTCATCCTTGGAGTAACACTCCTGCTATACTTGATATTACTTTTATTATTTATGGTGGTTCTTAACGCCCCATTACCTCAGGGTAATATGTCTCCGTTTTATGACTATAGCGCGTTTCTTTTAAAACTTAACACCCAGTTAAAACAATTAAGTATCTGGTAGGGCTTGCACAATGATTGAACATTTCTTAGCTGGCTCTGCAACTTTGTTCGGCGATCCATTTACAATTGGAGTTTTTATTTTTGGTGTGCTTGGTGGAATGCTTTTCGGGGCAATACCAGGCGTCAGTATGCTAACTCTTTGTGCTATCCTTCTCCCTTTTACAGCTCAATTAACCGCTAGCCAGGGTGTTATGCTTTTTGCCGTAATTTATTGTACTGGCACTTATGGTGGGGCAATTACAGCGATCTTATTTAATATACCCGGAGCCCCTGAGAATGCTCCAACAGCTTTTGATGGATACCCGATGACCCAACAGGGAAAGGCTGGAAAAGCTGTCGGTGCGGCCGTCCTTTGTTCAGCAATCGGTGGCGTGGCATCAGCAATAGTAATGATGGCGGCAACTGAACCATTAGCCAAATGGGCTATTAGGAATATTGGGCCACCAGAAATTTTCGCACTTGTTTTCTTTGGGCTAGCTGTTGCCTCCTCAGTCGGCGGAAAAACAATGTGGAAAGGTTGGATGTCAGTACTTTTAGGCCTTCTAATCGCAACCATAGGTCAAGATCCTGTCGGTGGCATAAATAGATATAATTTTGGTTTCGCAGATTTGGCCGCAGGTATTGCATTTGTACCTTCTATACTAGGTTTTTTCGCTGTATCTGAAATTTTTGTTCAAGCAGAAAAAAAAGCAATGGGGAAATTCACTGCTCCCAAAGTTGGGCTTTCTTTTCCGACTTTCGCCGAGATCTGGTTTCATAAAATAGCGGTTGTTAGATCTATCCTGGTTGGGTTTTTCTGTGGGATCCTACCCGGTATCGGCGCAACCCTAGCGGCCTTCATGGGCTATGGAGAAGCAGTAAGATGGTCAAAAGATAAAACAAGCTTTGGCAAAGGGAATATTGAGGGGGTTATTTCATCTGAAACTGCTAACAATGCTGCAACAGGAGCCGCAATGATCCCACTGCTGGCTCTAGGTTTGCCAGGTGGAGCCTTGACAGCAATGATGGTCGCCGTATTTCAAATGCATGATCTTGAACCGGGTCCTTTAGTTTTTTACAACTCCCCCGATCTTATTTGGGTTGTTTTTGCGGCGATGTTCTATGCGAATTTGTGTATTCTTTTTATCGGCCTTCTAGAAACCAAAACAATTTTACATTTATTAAAAGTTCCATTTCAATTCTTGGCCCCACTAATTCTCTTATTGGCGAGTATAGGTTCTTACATAGGACGCGGCTTAGTTCTGGACGTAATGGTTATGTTTGGGGCTGGAATTATAGGCTTTTTACTCCGTCGATCAGGATACTCAATACCGGGAATAGTTCTTGGAATTATCCTCGGTAAAATTGGAGAACAAAATTTTGCACAAGGAATGCAAATGGTTCACTATGATCTCCTAACCTATTTATCTCGACCCGTTTGTCTCATCCTCATAATCGCTGGATCATTAACTTTACTTTCCGGTATTTATAAAGCTGTTTCGACTTCGCTTAATTCTAAAGCATAATTTTAATTTTAAAGATGTTGAGAAATGCCCACACAAACAAAAGACCTTCTCTTGATTGACGACATAGTAATTAAATCTCAAATTGCCCAACAGGCTTATGAGCAACTCGGGTCACAAGAAATCTTTGACTCTGCTTGTCAAGCAGTTGCATGGGCACTCATGAAATCTGAACGAAATAAAGAATTATCGGAGCTCGCCGTGAGTGAGACAGGCCTAGGTAATGTTAAAGATAAGATAAAAAAGAACCACAATAAGACTCTTGGCCTAATGCGAGACCTAAAGGGGGTCATAGCTTTTGGTCACATCTCCAACAATGGGGCAAAAGGATTATCGACTTATTTTCGTCCAAAAGGCGTAATAGCAGCCGTAGTACCTTCAACAAACCCAATTGCCACACCAACAAACAATATTATCAATGCACTAAAAACGGGTAATTCTATTATTTTGGCCCCCTCCCCTAAGGGAACTAAACCTCTAGAAAGATTACTGTTTTACATTGAAATTGAATTAAAAAAACTTGATCTACCACCTAACCTTATTCAAATGGTTCCGCCTCCAGCTTCTCACCTAAAAACTGAACGTCTGATGAAATTAGCGGATTTAGTAGTTGTAACTGGATCCAAAAGCAACGTTCATGCAGGCTATTCTTCTGGCACACCAGCAATTGGCGTTGGAGTTGGAAACGTCGTAACTATTGTTGATGAAACAGCTGATT
>JAQBUS010000039.1 GCA_027623875.1 Pseudomonadota bacterium | reverse complement strand
TTGAAATAGCCGAAATAGGCGTATCAGTTCCCATTGAACCCAAAGCTTCTTGACCAGTAGTTGCCATAGGAAGCATCAGGACTTTAATATCCTCCTGTGTATAACCAAAAGCTTGCTGTCCATTCATTAGCTCTTTACCAATATATTTTCGAGGAGAAGACTTATTGCCCTTTAGATCTTCAAGAATTATCTGTGTTTCAGCCAAGAGCTGCCCAAAAGGCTGTGAACTACAAAGTTCTTCTTTTATTTCTTCATCAGAAATTATTTTTCCTTTCTCAAGATCAATAAGAAGCATTTTTCCTGGCTGGAGTCTCCACTTAGTAACAACACGGCTTTCATCAAACGGTAGGGTTCCAGCTTCAGAAGCTAGAACAACCGTATGATCATCTAATACAAAATACCTTGCAGGTCTAAGACCATTTCTATCAAGAGTTGCCCCTATTTTGCGACCATCGCTAAATGCTATTGCTGCCGGACCATCCCAGGGCTCCATAAGTGCCGCATGATATTCGTAAAAAGCTTTACGCTCCTGATTCATTAGTGGGTTTCCAGCCCAGGCCTCTGGTATAAGCATCATCATCGCATGCGGTAAAGAATAGCCTCCCTGATAGAGAAGCTCGAGAGCGTTATCAAAACAAGCTGTATCTGATTGTCCTTCGTAAGACACAGGCCATATTTTTTTTATATCTTGACCAAATAATGGAGACGAAAGTGTTGCCTGCCGCGCCGCCATCCAATTAACATTACCACGCAAAGTATTAATCTCACCATTATGGGCCACCATTCTATAAGGGTGGGCAAGCTTCCAAGACGGAAAAGTGTTAGTTGAGAATCTTTGATGAACTAATGCCAGAGCAGATACAAACCGCTCATCCATAAGATCAGTATAATATGGACCTAGTTGATCTGCTAGAAACATACCCTTATAAACAATCGTACGGGAAGAAAAGGAAACCGGATAAAAATCCTCAAGAGAACCGTGTATCTGAATAATTGAATTAGATATAACTCTTCTTAAAATATAAATCCTACGCTCATAATCTTCGTCGGAAACCCCTTCTGGTCGGTCAAAAAATCCCTGAACGTGAACTGGCTCAGTTGCCATAATCTCTGGATCTTGGGATAAGTTTTTATTATCTGTTGGAACTAACCTCCAACCTATTAAGTTATACCCATAGTCTTTTGCAGAATTCTCTATTAACGACTTAATTTTATTTCTTAGTTCTTCAGCACGCGGCATAAAGAAAAACCCGACACTATAATCACCCTCCGTCGGAAGAGAGAAACCCAAACCTTGACACTCTTCCCTTAAAAATTTGTGTGGTATCTGAGTTAACATCCCCGCCCCATCACCCATTTTTGGATCAGCACCGGTCGCACCTCGGTGCTCAAGGTTTTCTAAAATACGAATTCCGTCGGTAATAATTTTATGAGTTTTTTTTCCCTTAATATTTGCTATAAAGCCTAAACCACACGCATCGTGTTCATTTCGAGGATCATAAAGCCCACTTCGTTCATTTCGCAACACTGCTGACTTAAGTTTATTAACAACCGGAAACACTCTATTAATATTGAGGGCCTTTTCCATATTTTTCTTCCTCACAAAGTATATCAACAAATTTTTTTCAATTTGGTCATCACGCTAAAAATCTCTAACTAAGACAAAGTTATTTAACGGAACGGATATTTTATTTAGCTGATAAATTACGAAATTGCAACATTTAGGTAAGAAATACTGTCATGAATTCATTTGCTATTGGAAAATTAATTTCTAAACCTTAATTAAAAATAACTTTTTAAAGACCCAAGTTCTGATTTTGCAGAGCTAAGCTCAATAGACAGTTTTAACTTTATCCCATATTACTAACCAAAACTACTTTAATTTAATCAAAAAAGGGATTTTATTTATGTTACAAACTTCAGAATCTCTCTCCCGACTAGGTACAGAATCTGCTTTTGATATCCTAGCTAGAGCCCAAACCCTAGAACAATCCGGTAAAAACATAATTAATCTCGGGATAGGACAGCCAGACTTTAAAACACCCGAGCACATTGTAGAAGCAGGAATAAAAGCTCTTCGAGATGGACATCATGGCTATACACCAGCAAATGGCTTGCCAGTTTTACGTGAGGCAGTCTGCAATGACCTACACAGAAGACATAATGTTAAAGTTGATCCAAAAAATATTGTAATCGTTCCTGGTGGAAAGCCAACAATGTTTTTCTCTATTCTAATGTTTGGTGAACCAGGCGCAGAAATAATATACCCCAACCCAGGATTTCCAATTTATGAATCCGTTATTAAATACAGTGGAGCAACGCCAATCCCAATAGAAATCACAGAAGAAAATAATTTTGCCTTATGCGCTGATACGCTTTTGTCTCTAATAACTGATAAAACTAGACTAATAATAATAAATAGCCCTGCCAATCCTACCGGTGGTGTAACACCAAGGGAAGAGATTGAAAAACTTGTAGTTGGATTAGAAAAACACCCAAATGTGGCAATTCTCTCCGATGAAATATATAGTGAGATGCTTTATGATGGTAGGCAACATGTAAGCTTACTTGAATTCCCTCAAATTCGGAATCGCTTAATTATGTTGGACGGTTGGTCTAAAACATACGCTATGACGGGTTGGCGAATAGGCTGTGCTGTTTGGCCTGATCAGTTATTAGAACATATTACACGTCTGTGTATAAATGATCATTCCTGTGTTAATGCTGCTACTCAATATGCTGGGGTTGCAGCACTTACTGGGCCAAAAGATGATGTTAAAAGGATGGTCCATGCGTTTGACACTCGCCGGAAATTAATGGTTTCCGAGTTAAATAAAATAGCTGGTTTTCGATGTGCAGATGCAGCTGGTGCCTTTTACACATTTCCAAATATAGAAGCTACTGGACTTAGCTCTAAGGAAGCACAAGATTTATTTCTTAACGATGCAGGCGTAGCAACAATTTCTGGTACTAGCTTCGGGCATTTAGGAGAAGGGTTCCTACGGTTTTCTTACTCTAACAGCATTAGTAACATAGAAGAGGCTATAGATAGAATTAAACGGGTTCTTTAGTCTTATAAGCCATAAATTAATATTCTAGGCAGACGCGTAGCCTTCTCAAATTTCTGATAAAAATTACAGGTCACTTATGCTTAAACATGTGTTTCCGTAATATTTTTCTTAAAAAATATTAAAAAGGATTCCGATGGATGCTCCAAAAACAATATGAGTAAAGAAAGCCATAGTACAAACCAAAATGGGTTTAGATGTCCGCAATCCAAGCACTCCCTTTCCCATACAGGGCAAAAAGAAGAACCATGGAACAACAACACTTATACCCCCAAATATGATACCATCAATCAAAGAAGTTGTTAGAACATGATAATAAGCTAAAATCCAAAAAACCAAAGCGTATAATATTGCAACAAAATAATGCACTAACCAACCAACTGGCAACTCTCGTTCAAATTTATTCCTGGTTTCAATATCAAAAACAATCAGTTTTTTAATCTCAATTACTGTTAAAAACCACCTACCGACCAAGCCCCAATCACTGGCAGGGATGCCAAACAAAGTCCTTATGATCTGTTGCCAGAGGTCTAAAACCAAGCAACTAAAAATCCCCACCAAAATTATTGAAATCAGCATCTTAAATAATCCCTAAAATTTAGTTGTATGTTTATTATAAAATGTAGCTTTTTAGTAAATAAAAAACATAGAGTTTTAAATGTAATCCGGACGTTACGGCTATCTTAAAGTATCCCCTTAACTTAAGGTAGTGTTGAATTCATAAGAAAAACACCCTATGCGAAACTCTATTAAACAGTATCGAGGTACAAAGTGGTTAACAATCTATACCAAAATGATATCCCAGATGATTTAGATTTAGGAAAAATTATAGCTATTGATTGTGAAACGATGGGTTTAAATCCTAATCGAGATCGACTTTGCTTGATTCAGCTTTCGAGTGGGGACTCTAACACCCATATGGTTCAGGTCGATCAGACGAAACCGTACGCACCAAATCTATGTAAAATTCTTACTGATCCAACCAAACTAAAACTTTTTCATTTTGGACGCTTCGATATTACAGCGCTACTCAATACTTATGGCGTCTTAACCTCTCCTGTTTACTGCACCAAAATAGCCTCAAAGCTTGTTAGAACATATACCGACAAACATGGTCTTAAAAATTTACTCGAAGAGATCCTAGCTGTTGATATTTCAAAACATCAGCAATCTAGTGATTGGGGTGCTAAAACTTTAACAAAAGCCCAGTTGGAGTATGCGGCATCAGATGTTCTTTACCTACATCGCCTAAAGGTTAAATTAGATATAATGCTTACACGTGAGTCCCGAATTGAGCTCGCACAAAAGTGTTTTGATTTTTTACCTACAAGAGCAAAACTAGATCTGGCCGGGTGGCCAGAGGTAGATTTGTTCTCACATTAGCAGAAAGATAAAAACAACTGTGAACGATGAGAACTTCATAAAAATAGGTAGGCGAGTAATCGACCATGAAGCGGCTGCTCTATCCGACCTCTCCTCTACCATAAACAAAAACTTCGCCGATGCCGTTAGGTTGATAGCAAAAGTAAGTGGAAAAATTATTATAAGCGGTATGGGGAAGTCTGGACACGTAGCCAAAAAGATAGCCGCTACCTTTTCTTCAACTGGAACGCCATCTCATTTTGTACACCCTGCAGAGGCCAGTCATGGTGATCTTGGTATGATTATGAAAAATGACGCTGTGATTATATTGTCAAACTCTGGTGAAACAGCTGAACTAGCAAATCTAATATTTTATTTGGAGCAACTTCAAATACCTTTTGTTGGGGTTTCCCGAAATGCCAATAGTACTCTTATTAAAAAGGCTTCTGTAGCTTTAGTCCTTCCTCAATTAGAAGAAGCGTGTAATTTGGGTATAGTTCCTACCACCTCAACAACAATGACACTGGCGTTAGGCGATGCCTTAGCAATTACTCTAATGGAATATAAAAAGTTTAGCCCAAAGGATTTTAGTGAGTTTCATCCTGGCGGCAGTCTTGGGGCCCAGCTTTTAAGCGTTGAAGATATAATGCATGTAGGAAATGAACTACCTTTAGTACATCGTTTTTCCCTGATGCCTGAGGCGTTAATTACGATGAGCCAAAAAGGGTTTGGTATTGTTGGAATTATTGATGATGATAACTCATTATTGGGCGTTATCACAGACGGTGATTTACGCCGCAACATGGTCGGTTTATTAGAAATGACCGCGGAGAAAGTAATGACCACAACACCGACACTCATTAAAAAAGAGTGTCTTGCGACCGATGCTTTAAGCTCTATGCACGCAAGCCAAATAACCTGTGTCTTTATTGTCAGCAGTACAAAACCTGTGGGTATATTACATATACATGACTGCTTAAGAGCACAAAAATAATAATGCTGGCTTTTGACAATAAATACTCAAATTTTGTTTTTCTAGCAAAGATATTTTTACCCATATTAGCTCTGTTGTTGTTGTCCTCTGTATTCCTGTTATCAAAATATGCAGAAACGGGAAAAATTATTTCCGTAACTAGTATTGGCTCAAATGTATCTTCTTCTAATCAAAAAATAACCTCTCCTATCTACTCGGGCTTAACAGAAGATGGATCAAAACTGTCTTTCTCTTCACAGTCTATTTCACCCAGTCTTCTTAACCCTAAGCTAATTTTAGCTAATACTGTTGTGATAAAATTAGAAACTTCACTAGGAAAAGTTTATAATGTTTCAGCAAAAAAGGGGCGCTATAACGACAACGCATCAACAGTTGATTTATCAGGGAACGTTATAGTTCAAATATCTGACGGATATAGCTTTTACACCAACCAACTATCAACACACGTAAAGAAAACATTAATTACATCTCCTGGGAGTATAACTGGTGACGGGCCACTCGGGTTTATAGAAGCTGGCCAAATGGTAATTTCCCAAATAAAAAATAAACATCTATTAACTTTTAAAAATGGCGTTAAATTGACAATAACACCTAATGAGTAGGAGTAGAAATGCAATTACTAGAGAAATTTGTATACATAGTAGTCATATGTTTAGGATTAACATCTACTGTAGTAGGAGAAGAATCCAAAGTCACTTTAAAATTTGATAGCACCCAGCCACTAGAAATTACATCTTCTGACTTAGTACTTGAGCAGTCAATCGGCCATGCTACTTTTACTGGAGACGTAATAGCAAAACAAGGAGACCTAATCCTTACTGCTACCAAGGTATTAGTAGAGTACCTTATGGAAAATGGTGAAATGACCGGTGAAATGAAAAGGCTTCTCGCAAGTGGAGGGGTGACAATCATTAATGCTCTACAGGCTGCCGAAGCAACTGAAGTCGTCTACGATGTCGCCAAAGATACAATTATAATGGTAGGAAACGTGTTAGTGACTGAGGGAGCAAGCGCGACCTCTGGTAACAAACTAACTATTAACCTAACAACGGGGTCACGCCGTATGGAAGGTAATGTTAGAACAATTATAATTTCGGATAAAAAAAGTGAATAAACCACCTAAACTTGAGTTAAAAGATGGCTTTTCTGGGCTTCGAGTAATTGGCTTAAGCAAAAGTGTTAGAAAGCGACCAATTATTAGAAATGTTAATCTCGAAGTTTATCAAGGAGAGGCAGTATCCCTCTTAGGGCCAAACGGTTCCGGGAAAACAACATGCTTTTATTCTATTGCCGGTCTCGTTAATTCCGACTCAGGGTCAGTAATAATTGATGGGCGAGATGCAACCAACCTACCAATGTATCGACGGGCTCGCCTGGGAATAGGGTATCTACCTCAAGAAATGTCTATTTTTAGAGGTCTTAGCGTTGAAGACAATATTCTTGCAGTCTTGGAGATTACTATCAAAGATAGAGCTACTCGGTTGGATAGATTAGAGGAGTTATTAAACGAATTTTCAATTGCGCACTTACGAAGAACTCCAGCTCTTTCCTTATCGGGTGGAGAAAGGCGAAGAACAGAAATAGCGCGATGTCTTGCTACTAACCCAAAATACCTACTGTTAGATGAACCTTTTGCTGGCGTTGACCCAATAGCTGTAGAAGAAATTCGCAATCTAGTGGCAAACTTAAAAAATCGCGGGATCGGAGTTCTTATAACCGACCATAACGTTAGAGACACGCTTAAGCTCGTAGATAGAGCTTATATATTACACAATGGTGAAGTTATCATGAGCGGAACAACCGATGAGGTAATAAAAGATAAAACTGTTCAAAAGGTTTATCTAGGAACAAATTTTAAAATTTCCTAATTAAATTTCAGATACAAGTGCTCTCCAGGAAACTTGCCGTATTAAAAGATAGCAATCATAAGATTCTAAAACTTTATTGAACTTTAGTAATAAAAAACGACTAAAGCCTGTTGAAGTTTTATAAACTGTCTCTTATACCGCGCCGAATTAATGATTTTAACAATACTTAATTCAATATAAAATAATTTCTGTAAGTCTGAAATACAAATCTAAAAGATTACCCCTGATATTATTCGTGCAAATTAAAGAAATGCTGCTGAACCAATTAG
>JAQBUS010000038.1 GCA_027623875.1 Pseudomonadota bacterium | reverse complement strand
CTTGCAGACAACCAGCGATAGTACTTTTAAAAGTTCCAGTCGTTCCTTGAAGAAAAATACTGACTGTGCAAGGCTCGAACTCTGAGAGTACCGCCCGAAAAGGAGCACCCAAGAGCAGCAATCCAATGCCCCCGTTTATGAGTTTCTCAAATTGAGTTAGGTTGTGAGTTAAATCCAGTGCACTGTTCTTTGCCGGAGGTGGCAGATCATAGCTTCCCAAAATGGCCTGGAGTTCTGTCTCTTTTTCAGTGTTGAGCCCGTTTGCCGTGATGCCGCCTGATGCACTCAAGTAGGTATGTTTGCCGCCGTCATTAATCCAACCGATATGTTTATAAATGACTTTTTCACTGGGGTGTGAACAAAACTTGATCGCTGCTACAACATGATCCTTGTGCCGTGTTCCAACAGTTATTTGAGCTTTTGCACCCCAACTTTGAGGTATCCAAACAAGCCTATCAAAGTCTGCTGCATTGACCTCAACCGATGGCAAGGGTGCCCCATTGCTCATCTGCCCTTGAACAGAAAATGTTTTGACGCTGTCTCGGCCGTCAACTTTTGTCGTTTCAAAAACAATCTTGGCTATAAAATTAGTCAGCCTTATGGGTATCGGCTTTGTCCGTGTTGAACCCACAAAGTAAAACTGCTGGTCCAAGGTTAGATAACTACTGCCCTGTTGGACTTCTCCAGTTGAGTGATCCAGCATGGCTCCCATAGCGGGTGTCTGTTCGGTGAAACGGCTCAAATCTAGTTTAGTTGAACCAAAACCCTTGCGCCTTGCGCCATCGATCATTCCTTGAATTTCTTTTTGTGTTTGCTCAGCTGTATAGCCGGGCAGGGTGTGTCGTGCTGCAAGAGTTTGAATCTCTTCGTCAGTATTACCCTTTGATACCCAACTAGCTGCCAATTTTAGCATACTACTGTGCCAGGCCTTGCCGTTTAATGCTGCCTGAGATGCCCTGTTTCGATCGAGTTTCACGAACGGTTCGGTTGGCTTATCCGACCTTTGTTTAAGAGATCCTAGGAGTTTATCCCAATCTTCAATTCGATCTAATGGCATCAGGTGTCCCTCACTTTCAGTGTAACTAACTCAGGGATATAACCTCGAGTTAACTTTGATTGGGATGGGTAGCTGACAGTTCCAGCAACGCGCATGATCCGTGAAGGATTGCAAACAGATGGGTCTGTTTTTAATTTAGAAGCTATGCTTTTTTGTGTCTCTCGCCATAGGTGTAGGTCTTGGCATGGTTCGGCAAGCCTCCAATATGCATGACGGCGTTCGTGTGGAGTGGTTCCTGTGGTTACTAATATGTCAGGTTCATACGGATGAACGAGTTGATTTATTCCAGCTAATCCTTGCAAATCATCGGCGTCTGCAAAGCTGTAATGCGCTCGCAATATGTCAGGATCTGTGGCTCCTTTGCCTGCTTTAATTACTGCACTCGGGTTGATAGAGTTGATAGTCGTGTAAACGTTCAGTCCATTTGCATTCATTTCCAAAGCCAGATCAACTGCCCTGTCTATCGCGTCTAGCGTAAAGCACTCGGTTACAGGGGTTCTGTGTTCACCTAAACAGCGCAGCTCAAACTTTTCACCTTGATCACGTGCGTTTAGCCAATCTTTCGTGATCTCAAAAATAAATTTTGTAATTATAGTTGTATCAGCGTACGGTTTTTGAGCTTTCATTTTTGATTATCCAATTTGACTTCACTATGCTTTTCTATTTTTAGCAGGAGTGTTGCATCGCGTTGCTTGACGCGTTGCTGCAACCATTCTTCAACTTCATCGCGAATCCATATAACCCGGTTACCTCCAATGCGTACTCGGTTGGGAAAACATCCCATAACTTCAAGTCTACGAATGTGATTCAAGCTATACGGAATTATTTTCTTTATTTCATTGGACGTTAACATGCCCAAACTGTTTGAGGTATATTCTTCCATGTGACTTCTCCTTGTGCGTTGTGTCTGGAGGAGTCTTGGCACCTAATCGGTTAACATGCGTGCTCAGTTTGTTAACTTTCGACTTTTGGTTGTAAAATAACTAAATTGATGAGCTTTTCAGAGTGTAGAGAGCTGGTAGCAATAGGTTGAAAGGAGATTCAATATTTTTGGATAATTTGCGACAATATTTTTCAAGATCAATATAAAATTTTATTTCGATGGTACTAAAACGCCCTCTAGTGGTATGTTGATCAAGATCAGGATTTTGATGATATTCACTAACCCCTGACCTTATCCTACTTAGTTCTGTTTTGATGACGGCTTCAGTGGTTCCCAGTTGGTTTGCCGCTTCTTTTAATAAAGCTTTCTGTGTTGAAAACTTTTTATCCTTTGCTGGATTCCATAATTCGATGAGAACGAGCCAGCGCAGACGGCGTTCACGGTTTGCCTCTATTAACTGTTTTGGTATAATGGATTCCCGTCCTACCGGGGCAAGCATAAGCTTAGCCTTTTGCCCATTATTTAAACGTTTGGTATCATAGGAAAACGATCTTTGAATTCTAGCCAAACGATTAAATATATGGGTTTTAGTTTTTACGCCATTTTCTAAAGTCTCATTACTATTATGTTCAAAAACTGCTGTTAATAAAGCAGATACCCGACTTCTATCAATTACCCGGGTGCGATCATCTGCGTCTGCGTAGCTTTCTTCAAGGTCTGCATCAGTCGGGACGTTATTAAGGCCTTCAATTATGCGTTCTTCTAACGTTAGTTTACGACTTAAAAGATCTATTATCCCATTGCCTGCCATTAATTGTCTCCTGCAATAATTTTTGCCAACCCATCGCACCAAATATTAATCGCCACGCGTTTTTCTTTTAAATAATCATACCTGTCATAAAATTGACTACCCACATCGCTTAAAGCGTGCCCTTGCAAACGGTTCCGCATTTCAAGAGTTATTCCCATGGATCCTGCCTGCGTTTTAAAGGTTCTTCTGAGGTCGCGCGGAGAAAAGCTTTTTATGCCGCTTTCCTCTACAAATTTGCGTACTGCATGAGTTAGGCTGTCATATCTCCGTGGTGCTGTGCCACCTTTTGCAGGAAAAAGATATGTTTCATGAAGCGTTTCTGCGCGAATATTTTCTAAAAATGTGATGTGATAATTTGTTAGCGGCACAAAATGTGGGTCGCTTGTTTTGCCGCGTGTTTTTCGCCGCTCGCCCGGAATAATCCACACCTTCTGTTCTAGGTCAAATTCAGACCATTTAGCGTGTAGCACTTCTTCAACTCGCTGGCCTGAGCTAAGTAGAAATTTGAGAGCTAATAACATTGGAGGGGTTAGATAATTTGTTTTCCAAAGACTTCTTATTTCATCTGGTGATAATGCGCGCTGACCTTTAAGTTTTCGCTTAACTGTTTTTTTTACTGTAGTGACGGGATTATGTTTTAAATTAAATTGCTTTGCCCTGTTTCGCCAACGCGTCATGGAGCTGGCATTTAGCCCTAGTTCAAAGGCCGCCCGAATATATGCTCTTACATTATCTGAATGTACAGGTGCACCGCGCTGGGCAATGGGGGTAAGTACATCCAATATGTCATCTTTAGTGATTAAATGAGCAGGACGCTTCAGAAGGGTGAGGGGCAAATCTTTGTTTTTTATCCGCTTAACCTCTGACGCACTCCGCTTTTCATCAAGTTCAAGGTCAGCAATGTAAAGATCCATCAAATCTCCTAATGTTCCGAGTAATCGATGTTCGATAAGCTTTGTGACATTGCGTTTTTTTTCTTCTGCAGGATCTTGGCCTGCGTCTACTTTAATACGTGTTTCAACAGCGTTTAATCGAGCTTCTCGCAAAGACAGTTGGGGGTATTTACCCAAAGTTATTTGTTTGCGCTTCCCTGTCTCTGGCGAAGTGTAACTTATAAAGAAGGCTTTTGCACCGGAAGGGGCAACCGTAAGCCCTAGTCCTCTGCACACTACATTTCCGTCACGTAGTCGATAAACTACATTTTTGGGTTTCGCATTTCGAATCGATTTATCATTTAGCATTAATTCTTCACCTTATTGTCGCTTTATTGTCGCTTTCAACATGTTGTGTCATGGTAGTACATGTGTTCCGATGTTGCAATAATAGTTGATTAATAGTTAAAAATAGTTAATATTATAAAGAAAATAGAGTTCTAAGTATGCTGATGTGTTTAGCTAATCTTCTCACTCATAACCTGAAGGTCGTAGGTTCAAATCCTACTCCCGCAACCAAAATGAATTACGCTGACCAAGTAAGTCGGCGTTTTTTTTATTTAACTCATAGTTGTATAACAAAACTACCTATCTAAGGATCTTTTAAAGATTTTCCTGGTGGTTATGTGTTGTACACAGAAGCTACACATCTAGTTTCCAAACTATGCCTTGTTTTTAATTCGACTTTAATGTTGTCAAACTTTAGTTTGTTTTAACTTTAACGGGTTTAGGTTTTTTCTGATAACATATTGATCTTAGCACGAGGTATATGGCATTAATAAAAGTATATCTGACAATAGGTGGATGAATATTGATTAATCAAATTAATGGTCTACACCATATCACGTCCCTTACCATTGACGCTGCTGATAACAATAAACTTTTTACAAGAGTTCTGGGCCTACGGCGGGTCAAAAAGACCGTTAACTTCGATCAACCTAATGTTTACCATCTTTACTATGGGGATAAAGGAGGTTCACCAGGTACAGTTATGACTTATTTTCCATTTCCAAATATTAAAAAAGGCATCCGTGGTACTGGCGAAGTGGCAGAAACTGTTTTTTCGGTACCCATCGGGTCTTTAGCATTTTGGGCTGATAGGCTTAAGGCTAATGACTTGGAGAAAATTCGGTTAGAGGATAGCTTTGGAGAAAAGCGCCTCAGGTTCGTCACCGGTGATGGGGAGGGCTTTGCACTCGCTGAAATTGAGAATGATACTAGGGTCGGTTGGACAGAAAATAGTGTTTCTAAGGCTTACGCAATTCGAGGTATTCACGCAGCTTCCATGCGCTTGCAAGATAATGGAGCCATGATTGAATTGTTAAATTTCATGGGCTATCAGCAGGTTGAGAATAGAGGTAACCTAACTCGTTTTGTGGTTCAGAGTGGATCAGCAGCAAATATTCTTGATATAGAATCCTTACCAAATGTTAAGCTCTCTTGCGAAGGAGCAGGCTCGGTTCATCACATAGCATTTTCCGTAAAAAATAGAGCAACACAACTCGAAGTTCGTAAGGCGCTTGTAGATACTGGCTATGCAGTAACCCCAGTTATCGATCGAGATTATTTTTGGTCTATCTATTTTCGTACCGTTGAAGGGATTCTGTTTGAAATTGCTACGAACGAGCCGGGGTTCGAGCAAGATGAGGACATTGCAGATTTGGGTCAGACGCTTAAATTACCAGGGCAACATGAGCATCGGCGTTCATATCTTGAGCAAGTTTTGGAGTCGATTGATTTATAGCGCTATATTTTAACTCTATAGGTTTCAGGCGTACTGGATTTTTTTTGATACCAACCAAGGGTTTCCCTTAAGTGCTAAACAGGTTACTAGCACTGAAATATTTTAGAAAGTTTTCCTTTAATGTCCATAAGTCTTATGCCCTCTTCGGCTACAGAAAACTTGTTTTCTGTTGCTCAAATTCGAATTGAAACCCTCGCAGGATTAACTGTGGCATTAGCTTTAGTGCCAGAGGCTGTTTCCTTTGCCTTTGTCGCTGGGGTCCATCCGTTAGTCGGGCTTTATGCTGCATTTATAGTGGGTTTGGTTACGGCTCTAATTGGTGGTCGCCCGGGTATGATTTCAGGGGCCACCGGTGCCTTGGCCGTTGTTATGGTTGAGTTGGTGCACACTCATGGCATAGAGTATTTATTGGCTACGGTAGTCCTTATGGGGCTTTTCCAAATTATCGCGGGTCTATTACGTTGGGGAAAGTTTATTAGGCTTGTTCCTTACCCGGTTATGCTTGGGTTCGTGAACGGTCTTGCAATTGTTATTGGCTGGGCTCAGTTTGTCCAATTTCGTGCACCTGGAACTCAAGGATTAGAATGGCTGTCAGGTGGGCCATTGCTTACTATGCTTGCCTTAGTTTGTTTAACAATGATAATTATTTGGCTAACCCCAAAAATCACAAAAATAATTCCTGCACCGCTTGCTGGTATCGGAATTGTCGCAGCTTTAGTTATTGGTTTTGGTATAGATGTCCCGCGTGTGGGGGATATGGCTTCGATAGCGGGAGGATTGCCAAGCTTTCACATACCTATGATGGCACTCACCTTGGATAACCTAAGAATCATTCTACCATACGCTTTTATATTGGCTGCCATAGGTCTTATTGAAAGCCTTTTGACGTTAAACCTTGTTGGGGAGATGACAGCAAAACGTGGTGGAGCAAGCAAAGAATGCGTAGCTCAAGGTATTGCCAATGTTATAACAGGGTTTTTTGGAGGCATGGGAGGGTGTGCAATGATAGGTCAATCTATTATTAATGTTAAATCGGGAGGTAGGACCCGACTAGCTGCCGTAGCCGCTTCCCTCTTTCTGCTCTTGTTTATAGTTGTAGCAAGTAGCGCGATTGAGCAAATACCTTTAGCGGCACTCGTAGGTGTGATGTTCATGGTTGTAATAGGTACATTTGCGTGGCGATCAATTTTATTTTTGCGTAAGGTACCTTTAACCGATGCTTTCGTAACAATTCTAGTTACGATAGTTACCGTAGTTACTGATCTAGCTACGGCAGTATTTGTCGGTGTTATCGTTTCTGCACTTGGGTATGCATGGAATGCTGCACGGCGTATTCACGCAAACACGAATTTCATATCGGATGGAGTAAAGGTATATACCCTCGAGGGCCCACTTTTCTTCGGGTCAAGCGAAGGATTCGGGGAGCTTTTTGATCCTATACAAGATCCGGACCTTGTTATTGTTGATTTTGTGAATTCCCGAGTCGTTGATCAATCAGCCTTACAGGCAATTGAAAATCTAGCTTCTAAATATGAAGAGCTTGGAAAACAGATTCAGTTGCGCCATCTTAGCCGCGATTGCCATGCCCTACTCACTAAAGCCGGCCATTTAATAATTGATAGTGATGATGACCCTGATTACGAACTTGCTGTCGACTATGGCGTACGAACTAGTATTTTTGGCAGCCATTAATAATTTAGGTGTTTTTCTTTGTATCAATTTACTCTTTTCAGTAAAACTTTTATAAGTTATTTTTCTTTGCTATAGATATATATCATTTGATTTAAAGTGAATTATTTAGCAAGGAAAAATTTCTAATGCCAATCATTAACAGAATCGCAGACTTTCATGTGGAAATGAGAGAGTGGCGACAGTATTTGCACGCACATCCAGAATTACAGTTTGATTGTCATGAGACGGCTGCTTTTGTTGTTGATCGATTGAAGGAATTTGGAGTCGATGAGATTCACGAAGGAATCGCTAAAACTGGAATTGTGGCGATAATAAATGGTAAAAAACCTGGTAAAACTATTGGACTGCGTGCGGATATGGATGCCTTGCCGTTGGAAGAGGCTCATGACCACCCCTACAAGTCAATTTATAAAGGAAAGATGCACGCATGTGGGCATGATGGCC
>JAQBUS010000037.1 GCA_027623875.1 Pseudomonadota bacterium | reverse complement strand
CTTTTTGGGTTGCCCTGCTCGACATACCCGCCTCATTCAGTTTTTAAGCCTTTATTAGCTCTTTTTGTTTTACAGCAACAATGCAAATATTCTTCTTTTACCTTGATGCCAGTTCTTAATCTTTTTTCCCTACTCTTATTACTTCCCACTCTAACAAGATTCCACTTTTTTGCAAAACATTTTTACGTATTAATTCACCTAAATTCTCAAGGTCAGCTGAAGTGGCATCACCAGTATTTATTAGAAAATTCGGATGCTTATTAGAAACCTTGGCACCGCCAAGTTCGAAACCTCGAAAACCAGAATTTTCTATTAGCTTCCAAGCCTTTAATTCGTCGGCTTCATTCCCATCAAGAAGGGATGAGAAACCTGATGGATTTCTAAAGGTACTGCCAGCTGTTCTTTCATTTCTTGGTTGAGTCTCATTTCTATTTCTTAATTGTTTTTCCATTTTTTCTAATAAATCTTCAGGTTTAGCTTTTGTTGGTCGAAATATAGCTTCAACGACAACGGATCCCATGGGAAGGGCGCTACTACGATACCCAAAATTCATTTTTTCTCCAGACCAACGATTAGTCCGTCCCTCTCGATCAATGAACGTGACTTCAGTAAGAGAGCTTGAAACGTAATCCCCATAACAACCCGCATTCATAACAACTGCACCACCAACACACCCAGGAATGGTGCGCATAAAGGTAAGATCAAACCCCAATTCTGCTGCATTTATGGCCACTCTAGAGTCTAAAGCAGCAGCGCCACAGATTAAGTATTGATTGTCTGATTTTATATAGTTAAAGGCCTTCCCTCCAAGACGAATTACAACCGCATCAATGCCTCCGTCCCTAACGATTAAATTTGAACCCAAGCCAATTGGAAAAATGTCCAACTCTGACTTTAGCTCTCTTAAAAAAAGCTGTAAGTCATGAACGTCTAGAGGTTGATATAAGGCAAGAGCCGGCCCACCGACTCTCAGCCATGTTAAATCCTTCAATGATCGATTAGGAGTTATTAAGCCCCGAACAGTCGGAAATTCTCTCATTGGCCTAAATACTTAAAAAAGAAAGACCATCTAATACTATAAAGCAAAGGTTTGTAATTCTGAACTAATCATATTTTCAACTTATCCCTTTTTGCTTATCTACTTAGACAATAAAGATGGCAGGGCATTGGCCCAATTGCTAATGGACCCAGCACCAAGACAAACAACCACGTCTCCAGGAATAGCATATTTTTTTATGAATTCCACCATTCCCGTAGTTCCACTTATCAATTGAACATCTTCATAACCTTCGTCTAAAAGACGAGAAACTAATCGATCGCTAGAAGCTCCTTCAATTTCATCTTCTCCCGCTGCATATACGTCCATAATAGCAACACAATCTGCATCGCGAAAACAAAAGCAGAAGTCTTCAAATAAGTCTCTTAATCTAGTAAACCGATGGGGTTGATGAATCGCGATTATTTTTCCAGACGTAATTTGTCTAGCGGCTTCTAAAACAACCGAAATTTCTGATGGGTGATGGCCATAATCATCAATTATAGTTACACCACCAACCTCCCCCACATATGTAAAGCGCCTACTTACTCCTTTGAAACCATTCAACGCCTTGGAAATTTCCTTCACTGGCATCCCCAATTCCCTCGCAACAGCAACAGCTGAGAGAGAGTTCGAAATATTGTAAGCACCCGGCATAGGAAGACAAAACCCCTGAACTAAGCCAATTTCATCTCGAAACAAAATATCAAAATATGATTTTCCATTTTTAAATGAAACATTAATAGCTCTAACGTCTGCCTCACTGTTAAACCCATAAGTGACAACCCGCCTATCAGAGACTTTTTTTATCAACTTCCGCACTTCAGAATTATCAACGCAACAAATTGCAACTCCATAAAAGGGAATATTACTAATGAAATCGAGAAATCCCTTTCGCAAATTCTTAATATTTCCCCAATGATCTAAGTGTTCAAAATCTATATTAGTGATAATACTTATCGTAGCAGGTAATCTTGTAAAAGTACCGTCAGACTCATCTGCTTCTACCACCATCCAATCACCCAGACCAATTCTAGCGTTAGAGCCATAGGCGTGAATTATACCACCATTTATTACTGTTGGATCAAATCCTCCAACATCAAGGACAGCAGCAACCATAGTAGTGGTGGTTGTTTTTCCATGAGTGCCTGCGATTGCGACATTAGACTTTAACCGCATTAGCTCTGCTAGCATCTCTGCTCGCCGAACAACAGGTAGACCTTTCGAACGAGCTTCATCAAGCTCAGCATTCCCAGGCTTTATTGCACTAGAAATGACCACCACCCCGACCCCGCCTAAATTTCTGTTATTATGGCCTTCAAAAATTTTTATTCCCAAGACACCAAGTCTATCAGTTACTTTACTTAATTTTATATCTGAGCCTTGAACCCTATAACCGAGGCTTGATAAAACCTCCGCTATTCCAGACATACCGATACCTCCTATTCCAATAAAATGGATCGGACCCAAACTAAGTGGAAGTTTTGTGGTTTCTTTTGTCAAATTTGGACTCCCCCAGAAACCTCTTCTACAAGCTCCATTAACTTGTAGCTTGAGTCTGGATTGCCAACCTTAAGAGCGGCTTTTGCCATTTTGTTTGCCAAAAAACTGTCCGACAGAATAGATTCAACAACTTTACTTAAGCCTGGAATCGTTAACTCCGCCTCAGAAATCACTACGGAGGCACCCAATTCAGCCGAAGAAGCTGCGTTAACAGTTTGATGATCGTTGGTCGCGGCAGCAAATGGAACCAGAATGGACGGGCGCCCAACAATAGAAATATCAGCAACGGATGAAGCTCCCGCACGAGAATTAATTAACTGTGCTTCAGCGATTTTATTCCCAATATCGGTAAAAAAAGGCTTGACCACCGCTGGAATATTTAAAGACTCATACGCGGCTAAAACAGCAATTTTATCCTGATCTCGCGCTTGGTGTATCACCCTTATTTGCTTTAATATGCTTTTGGGTAACGCTCCAAGGGATTGAGGGACAATTTCTGATAAAATTTTAGCACCCTGGCTTCCTCCAATAACCAGAATACTCATCGGATAATCTCCCGGTGGTATGTAAGGAGATCCGGCTCGTTGAATAATTGCAGGACGAACAGGGTTCCCTGTAAAGTTCTCTTTAACCCCATCAGGTAACTTTGTTGATAGAGTGCCGGAAGCAACAGCATTTGCATATTTTGAAAACATCTTATTGACCAAACCTAAAACACCATTTTGTTCATGTAATATAATCGGAATTTTAAGAAATTTGGCAACCAAAAGTGGGGGTATTGTCGGATAACCCCCAAAGCCAATTACAATATCTGGCCGATCTTTTTTAAAAGATTTTAAGATTGATATTATTCCGGAAATTATTTTAAATGGGACGAATAGTTTCCGCGAAAGCCCTACACCACTAAACGCACCCGAGTTCGTAACCTCCATGGAAACGAGCGGAGAGAATTCACCAGCAAAAGACATTCCACGCAAATCTGTGGAAAGCTTAACTCTCCAACCACGAGATAGCATTAAGTCTGACAATGCTTGTGCTGGGAACATATGCCCACCGGTTCCTCCAGCAGCTATCAATAAAAAATTTTTACTCACTTAAGCGTTCGTTTCGTTACCAATAGATCTCTAATTTCTCCTTGAGGACGCGCTTTAGTGAAAACTAACAACATTCCCACTGCGATCCCGCTAGCAATCAATGACGAGCCACCGTTTGATACAAAAGGTAACGTCATCCCCTTTGCGGGAAGTAAACGAACAGCAACTCCTAAATTTATCATGGCTTGCATAGCTATAATCGAAGTAAGCCCGACGCCGGCGAGTCTAACAAAGGGATCTTTCTTCTTGGATAAACGATGAAGAGATCTTATAGTAAAAGTCACATACAGAGCAATAATCAGAAGAACGAGAAACAAACCGTACTCTTCAGCTGCGACAGCGATGATAAAATCTGTGTGCGCGTCTGGCAATTGCCATTTTACTGTACCCTCACCAACTCCAACACCGAAAAAACCACCCTCCCGTATAGCATTACTAGCATATCCAATTTGAGTAGTTGG
Organism: Pseudomonadota bacterium; assembly: GCA_027623875.1. Taxonomy (GTDB): domain Bacteria; phylum Pseudomonadota; class Alphaproteobacteria; order Rhodobacterales; family Rhodobacteraceae. The sequence continues at coordinate 3,495 of JAQBUS010000037.1, read as the reverse complement.
ATCCACCTCACTAATCAAAAAATTATCGATTCTACGCGCAAAATGTTCCGAGGTAGTATATAAGAAAACTCCGGCAATAACGACTAACCCCGCAGTAGACAATAATAATATAAAGGGCGCACCCGCTACAAAATAAATCACACCCCAACCGAATAAAACCAATACGGCTTGACCAAAATCAGGTTGCAAAACCAAAAATGCAACCACTAGAACAGTAAATAGAAGTGCAATAGCTTTTCCTGGTGGACCATTTATTTTCTGACTCGAAGAGACCAACCAGGCCACCACTACTATAAAAAAAGGTTTTAAAAATTCAGACGGTTGAAATGATCCAAATCCAAACGAATACCATCTGGTTGCCCCCTTTCCAAAATCAGTCCCCCATAATGGCAATCCAGCCAACAGAACAAAAAAAGCAAAAAATAATACAACCGAAATGCGTCTTACCGAGTCTTTTGATAAAGCAGACATTATCAACATTGTAAAAATTGCGATCGACCCAAAAAGGACCTGCTTTGAAACATAATGAAACGGCTCATGACCGTTTTTAGCTGCTAGAGGTGGCGATGCTGCCAAGCCCAACAAAAGGCCTATCAAAAATAACGCACACACGCAGAATACACCCCAACGATCTACTGTATGTAGCCACTTGGATAAAATCGGCTCAATTTGCCGACTAGTCCCTGTTCCATAAACCATCTCAGTCATGAGAATACCACCAAAAATGCCTCTGTAGTCCGATTTTTCGGATCTTATACCGCAACAATAGAGAAAGAATTTAAATCAATCCAGTGCTAGATAAAAAAAATACTTTTCAATCATCCGAAGGGTTATTGCCAGATGATGATGCTGATTTTTTAGATAATTCCTCAACTAAGTTGATGAAATGTTCTCCCCGTTTCTCAAAATTATCATACTGGTCAAAGCTCGCAGCAGCAGGAGATAAAAGCACCACATCCCCCCTGTCCGCCTCCGTTGATGCCAACTGGAATGCTTTCTCCATTGTTTGACATATAACACATGGCAAGTTTTTAAAATTAAGAGCAAATAAAGCAGCCTCGTTACCTATAATATAAGCCTTCTTTACAGCTCCTAGAGTAGATAGCAAAATTTCTAACCCACCTATTTTCTGTTCACCTCCGCAAATCCACAAAATGTTTTTAAAAGCTTGTAGAGCCTTTGAGGCGCTATCAGCATTTGTAGCTTTACTATCATTCACATATAAAACTCCATCAATGTTATCTACAATTTGGGTTCGGTGAATTAAGCCTTTAAAACTTTGCAGCCCAGCTCCGATATCACGCGGTGGTAGTCCTAAAATTCGACAAGCGGCATACGCGCTACATATGTTTTCATAATTGTGATCTCCTGGGAGATTTGCTAAACTCCGAAGGTCAATTGAATATATTTGTCGACTTTTATTCCATTCAACAAGATGTCCCTTATGATGGAATATTGACCAGTTTTGTGAATTCTTTTGAGGGCCAGATCCTACCCTTATTAACCTCTCGCCTGACCAACTCCCCGAAATTTGATTGGCCAACATAAGACCCTCTGTGGAATTAATGTTAATTATAGACTTCTCCGGGTTTCCTTCCATAAACAACCTACGCTTAGAAAGAAAATAACCCCCGATACCCCCATGCCGATCAATATGGTCTGCCGAAAAATTTGTAAAAATTGCTATATCGGGACTTAACTGTCGGGCAAGATCAAGTTGATAAGAACTCAGCTCCAAAACAAGCACTTCACCATCCGTCAAGGGTTCAATATCAAAAACACCTTTACCAATATTACCAGCTAACTGAGATTTACGGCCGGATTTTGAAATTATATGGTGAATTAATGATGCTGTTGTAGACTTTCCATTCGAACCAGTTATCGCTATTATCTCTGGAGATCTCTCAAAATCTTCCATACCCGACATAAAATATGAAAAAAATAATCCGATATCGTTATTAATTATTACTTCATGGGACAAAGCTTCCTTTACCAAAGTATGAGTAAATGGATACAAATGGGGGATACCGGGTGAAACCACTAGCAAAGAAACATTAGACCAGCGATATTTTTCATTTATATCGAAGGTCTCAAAACCGTGTGTCTTAGCCGAATTCAATACTTCAAAATTATCATCCCAAACCAGTACTCTCGCCCCACCCTGGCTAAGAGCTCTGGCAGAAGAGATACCAGTTCTAGCAAGGCCTAGAACAACAACGGTTTTATTTTTATATTCAGCTACAGATATCATCTGATTTTAAGGGTAGCTAGGCCAATCATAGCTAGAATCAATGCTATGATCCAAAACCGAATGACAATCTGTGGTTCCGCCCATCCTTTTTTTTCAAAATGGTGGTGGATAGGCGCCATCAAGAAAACACGCCTTCCCGTTAATTTAAAATAAGTCACTTGAATTATAACGCTCAGCGTCTCTACAACAAAAAGACCTCCTATGATACCTAATACTAACTCATGTTTTGTCAAAACAGCTATTGCACCTAGAGCCCCCCCCAAAGACAGGGAACCCGTATCGCCCATAAAGACTGCAGCTGGAGGCGCGTTGTACCATAAAAAACCAAGCCCACCACCTATTAAACCCGCCGAGAAAACCAGAAGTTCTCCGGTGCCTGCCACATAATGTACATCAAGGTATTCGGTGAAGTCTATTCGACCGACAGCATAAGAAATTACCCCAAAAGCCGCTGCGGCAATCATTACGGGCATGATCGCCAGCCCGTCCAAGCCATCCGTGAGATTAACTGCGTTTGCCGAACCAATAATTATAAAAGCTGCGAACGGGGTAAAAAGAAAGCCAAGGTTAATAAGCGTATCTTTAAAAACCGGCAAAGCAAGTTGGTTAGTCAAGTTTTCTGGGTGTAAAACAGATGAGAAATAAGCTGCTACTAAAGCTACAAAAAGACCTCCCATAAGTCTTTTCTTTCCCGAAACTCCTTTATTTGAGTGCTTTGTAACTTTAGAATAATCATCAATGAAGCCGATCAACCCAAACCCTAGGGTAACAAAGAGGACCACCCATACAAAACCATTATCCAGTCTTGCCCATAGCAATGTAGAAACTAATAATGAGCCTAAGATTAAAATACCACCCATTGTGGGGGTTCCCCGCTTGCTTAAAAGATGACTTCCCGGCCCGTCAGGCCTTATCGGTTGACCTCCAACTTGCCAACTTTTTAAAAAATTAATGAGAGGTCGTCCAAAAGTAAAACCAAAAATAAGCGCTGTAAAAAAAGCGCCCCCAGCCCTGAAAGTTATATACCTAAAAAGGTTAAAAAAATCACCCCCGTCAGAAAAGACAGTAAACCAGTAAAACAACTACAACTCCTCTTCACCTAGGTGCTCTATAGAGTGTCCTAATTTCTTTATCTCGTCAACGATCAACACCATTCCTGTGGAAAGAGACCCCTTAACCATGATTATGTCTCCTGATTTAATCCAGTCTTTAAGATTAATACAAAAATGTTCTACGTCTGGAGA
>JAQBUS010000036.1 GCA_027623875.1 Pseudomonadota bacterium | reverse complement strand
CTTTGTATTTTAAATAGTTTTTTTTCTAAAAAATTGGGATGATGCACTACATCGGCTTGATAAAAAGATGGACATAATACAGCTGCGTCTGCCACTTCTCCACAATTTCCGCACCCGACACAGCTTTGATCAATGCTTGCAATCGGATCGTCTCTTAGCGGATCGTCAAGTTTTTTTAATGATAGGGACGGACAACCAGAAAGCCTGATACAGGCGTGATCTCCTGTACAAATATCTTCATCTATCCCAAAGCGAGGAACTTCTGCCCTAACACCCTCTAGTATATCCTTGTTCCTGATAGGCTTTTCGCGTCGTTGTTTGTTGAGCATACATTCGGAGGAGGCCACTATAACTTTTGGACCGTTATAGTCGGTTGTAAGGGCCTCCTTTAGTACCCCTTGCATTTTTTTTACGTCGTATGTCCTGTCGATTTCTCTTATCCACTTTACACCTACACCTTTAAGGGCATTAGAGATTGAGTTTTGAGTGGACTTTGTGCTCTTATTTACCCTGGAGGACATAATGTCTTGTCCCCCGGTGGCTGCAGAGTAATAGTTGTCAACAATTAGGGCAACACTGTCAGATTTATTAAATACCATATTTCCAATTGATGATGATAAGCCATTGTGCCAAAATCCACCGTCACCAAGAATAGAGATTGCTCGCTTTTCACCGCCCCCATCAAACGCAGCATTAGATGCCGGACCAAGACCATACCCCATCGTGGAGCCCCCTATTTCGAAGGGTGGCAATGTTGCAAATAAGTGGCAGCCGATATCACCTGTAATTTGGTGTTTTCCTAGTTCGTTTTCAACTAATTTCATTGCTGCAAATATCGGACGCTCGGGACATCCCGTACAAAAACCTGGTGGTCTAATTGGAACTGTTTTGGTCAAATCAGGTATTTTTAAAGGTTTAGCATTTGGTGCAAGGATGTGGCTTGGAAGTAAATTTGGCATTGTTGCTTTTATGAAGCTAGTAATGCTCTCTAACATAATTTTCCCAGTATATTCGCCGGCCATTGGTAATGTATTTTTGCCGTATAAATTTAATGAGCTTTTTGCCCGAAACAAGAAAGTGGACAGACTTTGCTCTATGAATTCCGGCTGCCCTTCCTCGACTACAAGAATAGCTTTTTTTTCTTTACAGAATGATAGAAATTCAGTTTCAATCAATGGATAAGTTACATTTAATACATACAATCCTATCGAGCTTTTCCCGTAGATATCTGCTAGACCTAATCTTTGTAATGCCCGAATTACGCCATTGTACATTCCGCCCTGCATTACTATTCCTATCGAAGAATTTTTAGGTCCAAACTGTTCATTTAGAGAATGTTCCATTATAAATTTTTCAGCTGCAGGCCAACGATTTTCAATTTTATCAATTTCGTGAACGTATGACATGGGCGGAAGAACTACTCTAGAAAAATCCCTTTTAGGGTTTGAAAGAGCATTTTTAACGCTTAGGGGAGGTGGCACATTGTTCTTTGCCTTGTAGCTACCGGTTACGTGGCAGCAGCGAATTCTAACCATTAACATTACTGGAGTGTTAGAGGCTTCAGAAAGCTCAAAGCCATTCTTTACAGAATCTACAATTGAGGGCAAATTTGGCCTTGGGTCCATCAGCCAGAATTGAGATTTCATAGCGAACCCATGGGTACGTTCTTGCATTATAGAAGAGCCTTCCCCGTAATCTTCACCTACGATTATTAGTGCACCTCCATTAACTCCAGATGAAGCTAAATTTGCCAAGGCATCCGACGCAACATTGACCCCAACTGGACCTTTAAATGTAACGGCTCCTCTAATTGGGTAATGAACGCTTGCAGCCAGCATGGCAGCGGCGGCAGCTTCTGAAGCATTAGCTTCAAAGCGAACACCAAGCTCTCCTAATAGTTCCTCTGCATCGGCAAGAACATCCATTAAGTGTGAAATGGGTGCGCCTTGATAACCTCCAACATAACCGACACCGTTTTCAAGCAGAGCCTTAGTTATTGCTAAGATTCCTTCCCCAACAAAAGTATCGCCCTCTCCTAATTTTAGATGCTTAATTTCTTCCCTGAAAGATCGCTCAGCCATATCTACCCCTAAAATGGATGTTTTCTAATATTCGTAAGAATCTTTTGTAAAGTAATGGTGAATTGTTTTTTTTCTTTAGTGTCTATTCCTAAAAACATACCGTTGTGACTTTTTAACATATGTGGCCAAAGGGCTTGAAATGCTTTTAATCCATCTTTTGTCAAAGAAACCCTGGTTGCCCGTGTGTCAATTGAATCTATTTTTCGTTTTAAAAGCCCTTCATTGCTAAGTTGATCCAGAGCCCTACTGAGTGTTGATTGTTCCACAACAGCATATACTGCCAACTCGCTTATTAGGATATCCTCTATCGCTGACAAAACAGCTAAAACTCTCATTTTTGCTGTTGTTAAATTTTGTGACGCCATTTCCTGTCTTAAAGATTGATTGTAGCGCCCCATTATTCTGTTCATTAAGTATGGGGGGAATTCATTTAGTGGGTAACCTTCTAATAACGGTTCCTCTTTTCTAATGTTTTCTACATTATCACTCACGCGCCCAGCCTTTTTGCTAAATTAAATCCAGATCCACCACTTAAACCTGGACCTGGATGAGTCGAGGCACCTATGTGGTAAAGGTTCTTAATGGGTGTTTCATTATTTAAAGTATGCGGGAAAGCACGCCAAATAAAAAATTGATCGATTGAGCAGCTTCCACCATAAGGATCTCCACCCACCAAATTTATATTCATTTCTGAAAGATCTTTAGGGGAGTAACATTTCCTAGAAAGTTTAATTTTTTTAAAGTTTGGTATATGATTTGCTAAGATGGTTTCAACTCTATCTGCAAAAAGTTCTTTTAGTTTTTCATTCCACTCACTTGCACAATTTATTATGTTTGCTGAGTCACCTTTTATAATAAATGGTGCATCCGGTATTTGAACCCAAAATATGCTTTTACCTTTGGGACACCGTGTCGGATCAAGTTTACTTGGCTGTCCAACGCAAATAGTTGGAGTTTCAGGAAGTAACCCTCGTTCGGCTTCATTTGAGGACTTTGAAACCGAATTAATGCCGTCGGACAAGTGGATCAACGCTGCATCCCTTAAGTCTGGGTTGTGCCATTCGGGATCAGCATCCAAAGCATAGTGTATTTGAAAATTACCTCTGCCATGACGAAATACTTTTTCTGCAGGGCTTTTCTTTATTGCCTCATTTCTTAATAATCGGTCATTTAGTTGGCTGGGGGTTACTGAAACGATTACTCCTTTTGCTTTGATTTTTTCACCTTTAGAAGTTATTATCCCGCGTGCCGTTCCGTTCTCTACAATTACTTCATCTACGTCTGTAAAACATTGAAATTTTCCACCATTTGCTTTAATTAAAAGTCTAAAAGAAGCTGCAGCTTGCTCAGCTCCACCCCTTACTATCGGTGCACCGGCAGATTCTAAAGCGAATGCAATAACCTTACCCATTTGACCTGAATAAGCACTCTCTGGAGTTAAACCGGTATGGAGGACCCAGGGTGCAAATAAAGCCTGGGTCAGAGGGTGTTCGTAAGAGGTCTCTAACCAGGTTCTAGCTGAAATGAGCGAATGACCAAACCAATTAACGAAATTCCTAAACCCTTTTTTCCAGATCTGTTTTGAAAATAACTTTACAGTTTGCCAAGACCACAATGGGCCTCCGAGTAAAGAAAACAGAAATGATGAGTCTTCACCTATCATATTAATGTCCTTTAAGAATTGGTCGCCGTCGCCATTCTTTAGATTATTCAAATTGTTAATATTTTGTTGATGATTTGTGGTCAAAATTAAACTTGTACCGTCAGGTCGAATTATTGCAGTTGGGGTGTTTGTGTGGCAGAATTCCAACCCATGTTTTTGTAAGTCGTCTTTCAGTTCTGAGTAAGCAGGTGAGGTAAGGAACAACACAAAAGTTGTAGACATTATATCATGTTTGAACCCAGGAAGAGTTACTTCTCTGGTTTCCATACAGCCGCCTATATGTTTAGAGCGTTCAAGAATTAGTACACGTTTTCCTGCGCGCGACAGAAGCGCACCAGCAACCAGACTGTTAATTCCGGATCCAACTATTATGTAATCGAGGTTGACCACTGTTTATTTTTGCACTAATGCCAATGCTCTTATGGGGCTCCCTGTCCCGCGCTCAATTTTTAACGGAGCAGCTATTAATATTGCGCCCTTTGGTGGTAATTTATCCAGATTTGCCAAAGAGGCGAGGCCAAAGCAATTATTTTTATGAAGAAGGTTGTGAGCTGGGAAAGGTGGGTTCATCCCTCCAGCCTGTCCGGCATCTGTTCCAATACATTGACTGCCCCATCCTACTATCTCTTTTGACAGTAAATACTCCAGGCAATCTACAGTAGGACCAGGTGAATGGGGTCCGGTTTCATTCGCATTTAAAAATAAATCTTGATTATGTGCTCTCTTATCCCAGTCAGTTCGCATCAGAACCCACTCGCCTTTATTAATCGAGCCATTGGCTTCTTCCCAAGATTTCACAAAATCAGAAGTTAAAAGAAAATCTGGATTATCATTAGAGGCCTCGGAGCAATCTATAACATTAACAGGGGCGATTAACCTTTGAATGGAAAGGGTGTCAGTGTAGCCATCCTCAAAATCTTTTCCCGTAATCCAATGGTGTGGGGCATCAAAGTGTGTGCCGGTGTGTTCACCCAGAACCATCCAGTTCCAAGCAAAAAATGGTCCGTCTTGATCATATTCTGAAATTTTATGAATTTCTACTTTAGGGGTGTTTTTCGCAAAATCTGGTGGCAATTGCAAAATTGGTGTGTCGGGCCCCAAAATCGCTGTACAATCAACAATCTCTATTTCACCGGTTAGTAGTTTAAGGCCAAGGTTTTCAAGTAAATTTGATGAAGTCATTTTTAATCCCCTTATTATGTCTAATGTTAAAAGTTTAAATCGTTATCAATCGCCTAGACAAATTTAAATGCATTTGCAAGTATCTTGACAGATTTAAATGCTTTTGCAAAGATCTTTAAGTAGGAGAAATTGTTACTATGCCAATTTGTGAATTTGATGCCATCATAGTCGGGGCTGGTCATAATAGTTTGGCTTGTGCTTCACATTTGGTAACTAAAGGTTGGAAAATTCTGGTTTTAGAGAGAGCAGAGGTTGCAGGTGGCGCGATTAAAACGGGTGAATATACAGAACCCGGATTTCGTCATGATTGGGCTGCAATGAACCTATCACTATTTGGGGGATCTGAATTTTTTAAAAAATACGGCCAAGATTTAATCTTAAATGGGTTAAAGTTTGTTCCTGTATCTAATTGTTTCGCCAGTGTTTTTCCAGATAAAAAATGGTTGGGAATTAGTAATGATCCACTGATTAATATGGAAAGAATATCTGCTTTTTCACTCAAAGACAAAAAGACCTGGGAGGAGATGACAGAGAAGTTTCCTTCGGATTCAAGTCATATATTTAAACTACTGGGTAGTAAAATGAGTTTCAGAAGTTTGGCTTTTCTATTGTTGTCTCTGATAAGAAAAAAAGGGTTTGGCGGTAGTGTTGATTTCATTCGTTTTCTATTAATGTCTCCAAGAGCATGGTTGGATAAGAATTTCGAGTCGAGTCATTTAAAAACAACCCTCGCGGCTTGGGGACTTCATTTAGATTTTGCACCTGATATAGCTGGAGGGGCGCTATTTCCTTATTTAGAGGCCATGACAAACCAATCCTTTGGGATGGTTATAGGTAAGGGTGGTGCTGATAACATTGTGAAATCCATGGTAAAGTATATCGAGCTTAAAGGGGGTTCGGTTCGCTGCAAGTCTGAGGTGATGGAGATCATTCATGATAAAGAAAGAGCCACCGGCGTAAAGCTCCTTGATGGGAGTTTTATAAGCGCCAAACGGTGTGTCATAGCTAACGTTTCTCCTTCGGCTCTCATTAGATTAACCAAACGAATAAATAATAAACGGTATACAGAAGATATGTCGAAGTTCTCTCACGCTCCAGGCACATTAATGATTCATCTCTCTATGACGGAATTACCGGACTGGAAAGCGGGGAATGAATTGAAAAGCTTTGCTTATGTGCATATCGCGCCTTCTATGGACCAAATGGCGAAAACTTACCAACAGGCGATAGCAGGGCTGTTGCCAGATCAGCCCGTTATTGTTGTAGGCCAACCTACAGCAGTTGATCCCACAAGATCACCCACTGGAAAACATATTTTATGGGTCCAGGTAAGAATGGCACCAGGAATAATTACGGGTGATGCCAAGAAAGAGATCCGTGAAACGGATTGGAGTAAAGCAAAGGAGGCTTTTGCTCAGCGGGCAATCGATATTATCGAAGATTACGCTCCAAATACCAAAGAGAAAATTATAAGTTATACCGTAGTATCGCCGATTGACCTCGAACTCGACAATCCAAACCTTGTATTAGGCGATCAAATATGCGGTAGTCACCATCTGGAACAGAATTTTGTTTTCAGACCCGCTCGCGGGTATTCTGGTGGGGAGACTCCGATTCAGGATCTGTATCATACGGGTGCTGCAGTCTGGCCAGGAGCTGGGACCGGTGCAGGTTCGGGGTACCTCCTTGGTAGGATGCTGGCTGGGAATTAGTGTTAATACAACAAAAGGGAGACTGAAATATGCTCAAAATTAATAGAAGAAACTTGTTAAAAATTACCGCAGCTTCTGCTGCATTGGGGACCGTGGCTAGTCCAGTCTTCGCAAATTCTATTGGAGAATTAGTAATTGCATATAATGTTAACTTACCAAGTTGGGATCCTACAGTAGGCGGCTCCGCCGTGAACCCAACAATTCAAGGTATTTACCAATCAGTCTTTGATTTGTTTATAGCTCAAAATACTGACCTAAGTTTTGGTCCAGGACTAATTACAGACTGGGGATGGAATGATGACAATAGCAAAATACACATGACGGTAAGGGATGGTGTTACGTGGCATGATGGGTCTGTTTTTAGCGCTGAAGATGTCGTGTGGTCTTTAGAGAGAGCGGGGAATCCAGAAACAGGAAACCCTATACAGTTTATTTGGGGTAAGATTGGAAACTTTAGTATTGATGGGAATCGTATCACTGCAGACGTTTTAAGTTATGATCCGACCCTTTTTAAGTGGATGTCATTTCTTACTGGTTACGTTATGCCCAAGGCATATATCGAAAAGGTAGGTGCAGCAGGATTTGAGGCGGCTCCTATAGGAACTGGCCCGTATATGGTAGAGAAATTTGAACGCAATGCCTACGTTCGCTTGAAGGCAAATGCTAATTATTGGGGTGGAAAACCTGAATTTGAAAACGTTACAATAAAGTTTGTAACTGACTCAGCTTCAAGAGTTGCTGAGATCGAGTCAGGGAATTCTCACGTCACCTTAGAGATGTCGTATGAAGAGTATGATCGTTTAAAGGGCAAGTCAGGAATTAGTGGAACTGCCGCCCCAGTCTCTGATATTGGTATGATCTTCTTAAATGACATTGATGTTATGTTAGACCCTAATGTTCGCAAGGCTGCAGCTCATGCAATTAATAAACCCTTGCTAATAGAAAAACTTATGTCGGGTTATGGCGTGCCTATAGATACGCTGCAAACTCCTGAGTATGTGGGTTATGAT
>JAQBUS010000035.1 GCA_027623875.1 Pseudomonadota bacterium | reverse complement strand
AGAGTTTATTTCACTTATGGCAATGTTGGTGGCAACTGTTGCTATTTCAATTGATGGGATGTTACCTGCGCTGCCTGATATGGCTGCACAATTAACACCACACAGCCCCAACCAAGCCCAACTAATTTTATCCTCTTTTATTGTAGGTATGGCTCTTGGAACCTTCGTTATGGGGCCACTTTCAGACAGTTTTGGGCGTAAAAACATAATATATTTTGGTGCAGGTATTTACATCACCTTTTCAGCACTATGTATGCTGGCAACGAATTTAGAAACAATGGTTGTTGCTCGAGTTCTGCAAGGAATAGGTGCAGCAGCTCCGCGCGTAGTCTCTCAAGCACTGGTTCGTGATCTTTATTCCGGACGGGAAATGGCACGTATTTCATCTTTCATAATGATGATATTTGCACTCGTACCCGCAGTGGCACACTTGCTGGGAGCGGGCTTAATTTTACTTTTTGACTGGCGTGCAATTTTTGCAGTTTTTATTTTATTTGCCATTATCAGCACTACTTGGACAGGAGTACGCATCCAAGAACCGTTAAAAGCTGAAATGCGAATACCTTTTAAATTAAAAGTTTTTCAGGCCGCATTAGTGGAAATCATGTCTTTAAAAATTGTACGCACCTCGATTGTCACGCTGGTTTTCTCCTACGGAGTCTTATTCATTGGGATTTTACTTGTGCAGCAGGTCTTCGATCAATTCTTTGGGCGAGCAGATAGTTTCCCATTTTGGTTCGCCCTGATTGCTATTCTTTCAGCATCAGCGAGTTTTCTAAACTCGATAATGGTCATGAAACTGGGGATGCGCCGTCTCATCAGTGCCGCTTTACGTTTGCAAGTAGTAATGAGTCTCTTGATGCTTTTGTTGTTTAATGCAGAGTTAATGTCAGGAGATTTGGGTTTTGGAATTTTTGTCTTCTGGATGTTTAGTCTTTTTTTTCAAGCTGGTCTGACCCTTGGGAATCTTACCGCTCTAGCAATGGAACCATTGGGTCATATTGCGGGGACTGGTGCGAGCGTTATTAGTGCTCTGGCCACCTTGGGTTCTGTTTCTCTGGCGACAATAGCCGGGTATTTTTTCGATGGCACCCCCTTAGCCATGATAGTTGGTATCGCGATGCTAGCCTCTTGTGGGGCAATTAGCGCCCATCGTTTACGAAAATTTGAACGTAGCAGCTGAATGTGTGATCAATAAACTTCCAAGATTTCAGGATAAGGTTTATTTTTAAGTCATTAGAACATTGTTTTATAATCATAATTTAAATAACTGGACGGAGATACGTTCACATATATGTACATTAAATTATCGTGCGTCCCATCCTAGATAATAAACTTGTCCAGACCCCATTTAAAGCAAATAACCTTCAAAAAAATTATAAAACTTAGGTTGTTGCTATTGCCTCTAAAAAGAGATTTAACATCCGTATTATATTGGGAAGAGGGATATCCTTAATGCCTGATGCTTTCCTCGGACTGACAAAGCTAACCGGCTTAGCCAAGGTACCCGATATCCGTAACCTTTTGATAATGGGGGTTTCCGCCGGCATCATTCGCTGGACCGAGATCCTTGCTATTGGGATCTACACCTACGAGCAGACTGGCTCTCCGTTCATGGTCGCTATTATGGCTTTTCTCAATGCCGTACCCGGAACATTATTTGGGGTGTTGGTCGGCGCAATGGGAGAACGTTACAATAAACGGAACCTTTTGCTACTTGGTTATGGCATCTTGTTATTGCTAGTTAGTGTACTCGCTTATCTAGCTATAAATGATAATTTGATGCTCTGGCACGTAGCTCTTGGGACGTTTTTAAGTGGTGTGGTTGGAACCACAGAATTTCCTTTGCGGCGAACGCTGCTAGGCGAAATTAGCGGCCTAGAGCGAGCCCCAACCTCGTTAACCTGTGACGTTGCGATTGGGACGATTACCATGTTTGTCGGACCCCTATTAGGTGGCTTTTTGATGCACGACTATGGTTTGCATGCCTTTTATTTTGTAGCTATGGGCCTAATAGGATCGGCTTTATTTTTTGTGTGGAAGGTCCACATAACTCCTGAGCGCGCACCAACTAAGATAGTTCCATTTTTAATCAGCATGAGAGATGGTTTCATCCATGCGAGACACAACAAACCGGTACTTGGAGTGTTACTTATCACTATTATTCTAAATTTCTTCGGTTTTTCATTCATGTCTATGCTCCCCGTCATCGGTGCTGATAAAATGGGACTCGGTCCGATTCCTGTTGGAATCTTGTCGTCCATGCTCGCGGTGGGATCCTTAATCGGCTTATTGTTTATCGCCGGTTACGCAAGCCCGGCATACTTCATGCGATGGTTTGTAGGTGGTGCACTGGCATTATTGGTTGCAATCACTATATTCTCTGTGACGCCTTGGTACGTTATGGGGCTTGTGGTATTGCTGATCGGTGGCTTGGGAGGCGCTGGTTTTGGCTCAATGCAAGCCACTATTACCTTCATGGCAACAGCCCCAGAAATTCGTAGCCGCATAATGGGTTTGCTTGTCGTGTGTATCGGTTTTGGTCCGTTGGGAGTCCTACATACGGGTGCAATGGCCCAGTGGCTTGGCGCCGACATCGCGATTGGTGTCATAGCACTGGAAGGATTAGCGGTAACGCTTTTGTCTATGTGGTTGCTGCCAGTTTTAAGACGTTCAGGTATCGAAGCGCACGAGCACATTCATAGCTAATTTTGACAGAGAATGTTAAAAATCCTGGAGTAACTATTTCCCTGTAAAAAGCTCTCTTTATGTGTGGTCACAAACAAACCACCTTCTCGGCCGAGAACTTAGACCCTAAGATATATGAGAGGGGTGCTAAGGCTGGGCTCTTTTTGGTGCATTCGCAGCCGCGGGACCTATCCGCCAATCCTTTGGATCAGTGGATGACAGCATTCGTTGCCTTACCTCTAACCACCACCCCATATTAGGGGGCCAGTCATCAAAGGTTTGACCTTCATTTAACAGCTTGGCTGCATGCAATCCCCAGTGCGGATTAAATAACGCCTCTCTTCCAAGCGCTATAAGATCTGCACTGCCATCAGAAATTATTTCTTCCGCGTGCGCAGGCGTCATAATCATCCCCACAGCCATTGTTGGCATCTCTGCCCCATCTCTAATGGCTGCTGCAAGAGGTACTTGATACCCTGGTGTTGGCGGCTCAGCCAAACTAAAAAGAGAATTCGGACCTTTAATCCCACCAGAGGAGCAATCTATCGCATCGACACCTCTCTTTTTCAATTCTCTTGATAATTCAATGGTATCACCGATTTCCAATCCCCCTTCAAATCGATCGATACACGATAATCTAAATAGGATTGGTTTTTCATCTGGCCAATTCCGTCTTAGAGCTTCAGCAATCTCTAATGCAAATCTCATGCGGTTTGTTTTATTGCCACCATATAAGTCATGCCTATTGTTACTTATTGGAGACAGGAATGAGTGAATGAGATAACCATGAGCTGCGTGCACATCCAAAACTTCAAAACCTGCTAAATTACATCTTCGCGCTGCTTGACCAAAAGCTAAAACAACTTCACCAACCTCGCTTTCTGTCAATGCATGTGGTGCAGCATAGCCCGGCGCGGCAGGTTCAGCGCTGCAGGAAACAATTTCCCAAGGTGGTTCACCCTTATTAGCATCTTTGCTACTTAGTGGCTGCAGGCCATCATAGGGCCTTTGACGTGAAGATTTTGGTCCACAATGGCCTATTTGAACAGCCGGAACTGAACCATTTGATCTTATAAAATTAGCTATTTTTTTTAACATAGGAATATGTTCATCACTCCAAATTCCAGCATCCGAGTATGTACTTCTACCTCTTGCTTCAACACATAATACTTCGGTAAAAACTGTACCGAAATTCCCTACTGCAAATTTCCCAAGATGAACCAAATGCCAATCGGTGCATTCACCGTTCTCTTTTGCCATGTACATTTGCATTGGCGAAACAACTATTCTGTTCGGCAGCTCTACTTCTCGCAATTTAAAAGGCGAAAGAAGTTTACTTGTCATAATACTCTCCTAAAATCGGAATGCTCTTATTTTATTAAAACGTAAGTCTGATTATTCCTGAGTTTTATTCATTGCCCTGAATGCTGCCCTCTAAAGATCGCTCAAACCTTAAATCAGAATAACTACTCTGATCCTTCGAATTAATTTATAAAATCTTTGATGAACTTAGAGCTACTGGCAATATCATTAATAAAAAAACGCTAATGGAAGTGCTTTTTAATTTACCATTAAAATCCTTGTCTTGCGTTAAACGACACTCAAATATATATACAATCAATATATATACAATCAAGCCATACTTCAATAGTTTTATAAAGGAATCTCAATGCATCTAGCTCGTTTTCCTCGTATTCACCTTGCTCATCTACCGACGCCACTGGAACCTATGCCTCGGCTTTCAAAAGAGCTCGGAATTGAACTCTGGATCAAGCGCGATGACTGTACCGGACTGAGCACAGGGGGAAATAAAACCCGCAAGCTTGAATTTCTGATAGCCGAAGCCGAAGCACAAGGAGCGGATATGCTGATGACCCAAGGGGCCACACAGTCAAATCATGCTCGGCAAACAGCTGCAGCCGCTGCAAAAGTTGGGATCGACTGCCATATTCTACTCGAAGATCGCACAGGTTATAATAATCCAAACTACAACACCAATGGTAACGTCTTACTCGACCATTTGCATGGAGCAACTACTGAAAAATTCCCAGGCGGCCATGATATGGTTAGCGAAATGGAACAAGCTGCTGAAAAAAAACGCAGTGAAGGTATTAATGTCTACGTAATTCCAGGCGGTGGTTCTAATGCGACAGGTGCATTAGGATACGTTAACTGTGCCTTTGAACTCTTAGGCCAAGCCAATGAAATGGGCATCAGACTAGATCGAATCCTGCATGCAACTGGATCGTCGGGAACACAGGCAGGTCTTATCACAGGGCTTTGCGCAATGAATGCAAATATCCCACTACTAGGTATCGGAACCCGCGCACCACAGGCCAAACAAGAGCAAATGGTCTATGATCTAGCTGTCAAAACGGCAGACAAACTAGGGTGCGCAGGTGTCGTAAATCGAAGTGATGTTCAGGCCAACACCGACTATGTTGGCGAAGGTTACGGTCTTCCAACGAAGAGTGGCGTTGAGGCCATCACGATGTTTGCCGAACTCGAAGGTCTGTTGCTTGATCCAGTCTATTCGGCAAAAGGAGCAGCAGGTCTCATAGACCTTGCACGCAAGGGTTTTTTTGACAAAGACGAGCGCGTTGTATTTTTGCATACCGGTGGGGCTGTTGGGCTGTTTGGCTATGATTTCGTCTTTGAAGAAAACCGTAAATGGGTCTCAATCTGAGTAAACGCCTTATTGTGGGATTTTCAGGAAGCGAACACCTCCCAAAAATTGGTCCTGTTAAGGGTCAGTTGAATCTGGAGATACCCATGCGTACCGTCCGTATTGTGTTATTGGCAAAAAAATATGTTTTAGTAAACTAGGTGTGCTAGCTATCTTCCAACTAGGTATTTATAATAATTATTAGAATGCGATAACGAGTAAAGTGCGAAGGGAAATCATGTCAAATACATTTACTTATAACCCTAAAACAAACCGTTTACTGACATTCCACGATTGTGTGCCGAGCTTTATCAAGGGGAATGACACTCCAAGCGCTTATTTGGAGAGATGCCTAGAGGTTATCTCAAGAAGAGAGCCCGAAATTAACGCATTTGTTAATATGAACATTAAAGGCGCGCGAGAGGCTGCGTCGGCGTCTACTAGGCGATATCAAGATAGAAAACCGTTATCAAAAATAGATGGGATGCCTGTTGGCATTAAAGATCTTTTCCAAACAAAAGATATGCCCACCGAATGTGGAAGTCCTATTTTTAAGAATAATGCGACCAAAAGAGACTCTGCACTTGCAAGTGCCTTGAGGCGTGCTGGAGCTATAATCTTAGCGAAAACAGTAACAACTGAGTTTGCATTTTATAAACCAGGACCTACGAAAAATCCGTATGATACTTCAAGAACACCCGGTGGGTCTTCTAGCGGGTCAGGTGCTGCCGTAGGAGCTGGTTTTCTACCTGTAACAATAGGGACACAAGTTGTTGGATCTCTAATTCGCCCGGCAAGCTATAATGCTAATTTCGGATTCAAACCATCATTTGGTGCAATAAATCGAGAGGGCGCCTACTCTAATCTAAGTCAAAGTGCTCTTGGCACTCATGCCGGCTCATTGACTGACGCCTGGATTGGAGCAAGAGTAATCGCTGAATTCTCTGGGGGTGATTTGGGTTATCCAGGATTAAAAGGACCAATGGAACTTCCAGAAAATAAAAAACCTTTAACTTTGGGAAGATTAGATACCGCAGGTTGGGAAAAATGTTCTCCTGATGTAAAGAATAAATTTAATACCCTAATTTCTAAAATAACTGATGCTGAAGTTCCAGTAATCCACAGAAAAGCAAATAAAAACCTAGAGGACTTCGAAACATTAATGTTGAATGCCTTTGATACTACGATGGATATTTGTGGCTATGAGTTTTTATGGCCACTTCAAGATTATGAAGACCTTGGAGAAAATTCTATTAGTGAAGATATAACTTCTTGGCTTCGTAAATGGGAAAAAATAGATCGTAATACGTACGCCCAGAGATTAGCAACGCGTGACCAAATGAGATCATTTCATCAGGATTTTAATGACGAAATCGATGCTTTTATTACACTTTCTGCGCCTGACTGTGCTCCAAAAGGGCTTGAGAGTACTGGAGATCCATCCTTTGCAGTATATTCTTCAATACTGGGGGCCCCAGCAATAAATCTACCGTTACTGGAAGTAAACGGGATGCCACTTGGTGTACAGGTAATTGGATTCCCTCAAAAAGACGCAGAGCTTTTTTCTACAGCCCGTTGGATTTCAGAACTCTTTGGACTAAATACTTGATGACTCTGACTTCATACAGTCCGGCGGGCCGTTGTCCTCTACATTTGAATAGGGTTGACTCCTACTGTTGCCTGGGAATCAAAATATAATTTTTATATAACTATATCACCAACTTAAATTCCAAAAATAACCAATTTAAGCTCAATCACAACCTACCCTGAAAAAATTGCAGAGGTATATTTTTTTTGTTTAAAACAACAACTTTATAATTTATCAAATCTAGATGGACCTATACAGACCTGCTACAATCTGCTATTTTAACGTGGGTAGCGTTGTGGGTAAAGGCAGGCAATCATGGCTAATTTGAGTTCAGCACGTAGTATGCAAACGGTGGTCAAAGTTGGTTATCAGCAGTTGGGTTTGACTGACTTTTATACGGAGGGTTTTTTATATCAAACTCCGAACCAGATCGAAGGTGGCTCATGAGCCGCATCGTATCCCAGATAGACCCCCGATCTCCAACGTTTAAAAAAAACCAAGCACACACTCTTGGCATGCTGAAAACTTTACGCGAACGGATCGCCCAATCCACCGCTGGCGGCCCAGAACGGATGCGCATCCGTCACAACGAACGAGGTAAACATTTAGTGCGTGACCGGATTGACCGCATGATCGACCCTGGAACGGCCTTTTTGGAACTATCACCGCTGGCGTCCTGGGGACAATATTCCAATGAAGTCCCGTCGGCTGGCATCTGCACAGGCGTTGGGATCGTCAGCGGAAACCCTGTAGTTTTCATTGCCAATGACGCGACAGTTAAGGGAGGCAGTTTTTTTCACGAAACCGTAAAAAAGCACGTACGCGCTCAGGAAATCGCAGAGACCAACCGCCTGCCTTGTATCTATCTAGTCGATTGTGGCGGCGCGTATTTACCAGAACAAGATAGAGTGTTCCCTGATCGTGACCATTT
>JAQBUS010000034.1 GCA_027623875.1 Pseudomonadota bacterium | reverse complement strand
TTATGCGTATGATCAAAATCCGGTAGAAATCGATGGATTGTTCTCGGAGCTGAAGGCGGCAGGTAAATTTAGAATAGGTGATAGTGCATATCGTGGTTTGCAAAAACATTACTGCTCGGGTACAGCCACTGAGACCGAGACATACCAAGTTATGAAAAAGGTTGGTGCCAAGTATGATATTTTGGTTTGCCCACATACAGCGGTGGGTTTACATGTTGCAGAAAATTATTTGGGTGATCTACCAATGATTTCTTTGGCTACGGCGCATCCGGCTAAATTCCCAGTAGCAGTCGAAAAAGCAACTGATATTAAACCCGGCCTTCCAGACAGAGTTAGTCATCTTTTCCTAAAAAGCGAAAGAGTTACTAAATTACCAAACCGCCTAGAGATAATTAAAGAAACAATTAAGGAAAGGAGAGCAACGTGAGTCAGAATCTGCATACTTTTGAAAATGGCTTTAGGGTGGTAACTGAATATATGCCTGGGTTGGAAAGCGCGTCAGTTGGTATTTGGGTTAATGCTGGAGGACGTCATGAAAATATTAAGCAAAATGGAATCGCTCATTTTCTTGAACATATGGCTTTTAAAGGAACACGGAACCGTACAGCTCTTCAAATAGCAGAAGAAATAGAAGATGTTGGGGGGTATATAAATGCGTATACAAGTAGAGAAGTTACAGCATATTACGCAAGGGTGTTGAGAGAAGACGTCTTTAGAGCAATAGACGTAATTGGTGATATTTTGATTAACCCTATTTTTGACAAAAAAGATATAGAAGTAGAACGTGGTGTGATTTTACAAGAAATTGGGATGTCTTTAGATACTCCTGATGATGTTATTTTTGACTGGCTGCAAGAACAGGCCTACCCACAGCAGGCTCTTGGGCGCACTATCTTAGGCCCAGCAGGGAATGTTTCCAATTTTTCTAAAGATGATTTGTCATTATTTATTAAAGAGAACTACAACCCAAATAAGTTGATTTTATCTGCTGTAGGAGCTATTGATCACGATAAAATTGTAAAGCAGGCAGAAGGCTTATTCGCCATGTTGCCAAACGCAACGCCTTTTCAATTAGTTAAAGCAAAATTTTCAAATGGAATAAAAAAAGTAGTCAAAGACCTAGAACAGGCACATGTTGCCTTAGCTCTAGAGGGTTCTGGGTATTTAGATAAAGATTTTTATGCAGGACAAACTTTTGCAAGTACTTTTGGTGGAGGGATGTCTTCAAGATTATTTCAGGAGGTAAGAGAAAATCGTGGGTTATGTTATTCTATTTTTGCCCAATTGAGTTCGTATGCGGATACTGGATTGCTAACAATTTATGCGGGAACTTCAGGTGATTCAGTATGTGAACTAACTGATATAATAGTTGACGAACTAAAAAGGGCTTCCGGTGATTTATCTGAAAGCGAAGTTGCACGGGCTCGAACTCAAATGAAAGCTGGCTTGCTCATGGGGCTTGAAAGCTCTTCGGCCAGGGCAGAAAGGTTAGCACGTTTGGTGGGTATCTGGGGTCGTGTTCCACCTCTGGCTGAAACGGTTGAGAAAATAGACGACGTTAATTTAGAGCAAACTAGAGCATATGCTGAAAGATTGGCCAGTAATGGGAGAGTGGCTATGGCTACTTATGGTCCTATAACTGAATCTAGAAGTTTGAATGATGTTCAAAAAAGAATGACCGACTAGTGTTAGGGCGAACCAATAAACTTAGTATAGAAACAGAAAGGATGTATCTTAGGCTCCCTGTTTACAGTGATTTTGATAGTTGGCTTGTATTACGAAGTGAAAGTATAGAGTTTTTAGAGCCCTGGGAACCTGCTAGAACAGAAGATCATTTGTCACAAAAAAATTTTAGAAATAGAGTTTATTGGTCCAAGTTGGCTCAAAAAAATGGTAATGCTTTGCCTGTTTTTATGTATCTTAGAGAAACAAAAACACTTTTGGGTGCTATAACGTTAGATAACATAAGGCGCGGACCGGCACAGGCGGGGACTTTAGGATATTGGGTTGGAAAAGAATATATTCGACAAGGCTTTATGAGAGAAGCTATTCAGGCGTTGGTTTATTATGCATTTAGTTCTTTAGATTTAAGTCGAATAGAGGCTGCATGTTTACCAGAGAATGCTGCTTCGCGGGCAGTTTTAGAAAAATCTGGTTTTAAATACGAAGGTGTCGCTCAAAGTTATTTGCAGATCAACGGTAGGTGGCGAAATCATGTTCTATATGCTTCGCTTAGGTCAGATCGTAGAGGTAAAACAGATATTAGATAACATTAATTATTGGGGAAGTTTTTAGTGGGATATAGATATAAACTTAAAGTTATTTTGGTACAGAGGTAATTATTTGTGTTAAATTCGGCAACAGACGATTTCAAACAAAAACTTAGAGGTTTACTCCCTCAAGAGTGTTTCAAGGAATTAACAAAATCTTATTTGGAAGAGCCAAGAGGGCAGCTCTTTGGTTCTGGCGGTCTATTGTTGGCCCCGGATAATACAGAGGATGTAACAAAAATTGTAAAAGCATGTTCGGATGCAAGGGTTGGCATAGTGCCCTACGGAGGTGGAACTGGGCTTGTTGGTGGGCAAATTTATTCAGAAGGTCTGGTGCCAGTAATATTGTCGACTCAAAGAATGAATAAAGTTCGATCAATTTGGATCGACGAAAATATTATCTTAGTAGAGGCGGGTTCGGTCTTAAAGGACATCCAGGATAGGGCCGAGTCGGCGGGTTGCCTATTTCCACTATCTTTGGCTTCAGAAGGATCCGCTAGGATTGGTGGGAATCTGGCAACTAATGCTGGAGGCGTTAATGTTGTTAGGTATGGAAGCACTCGTGATCTCTGTTTGGGTGTCGAGGCTGTTATGCCAGATGGAAGTATTTTTAATGGGCTTTCTAGATTGAGAAAAGATAATACAGGGTACGACATAAAAAACCTTCTCATAGGATCTGAGGGTACCCTTGGAATAATAACAGCAGCTAGCCTGAAATTATTTCCTAGACCAGAGGTGGAATCCGCTGCTCTATTTGTTGTTAGGGATCCCCGTGCGGCGATTGACCTATTCGCAATGTGTAGGGACAAGTTTGGTAACGGATTAAATGCATTCGAATTAATTAATGGTGTTGGTTTAAAGTTTTTATCGGAAGTTGGACCCAAAGTGAGACAGCCATTTTCTTATGACCCAGAATGGATAGTTCTTTTGGATGTGGGTTTTAATTATGGAATAGATCCGGAGGAAGTTTTAGAAAAATTATTTATTGAAGCTGAAGGCCGTGATCTTGTATCAGATGGTTTAGTAGCGCAATCTTTAGAGCAAAGATTAGATTTTTGGAAGATTCGAGAAAGCATTCCAGAAGCAAACCATCGCATTGGAGCAATTTCGTCTTCTGATCTTTCTGTTCCTATAAGTCTAATTCCAGAATTCATTACCAAGGCTGGGAAACTTTTGTCTAAGGTTGGAGACTTTAGAATTAACTGCTTTGGCCACATAGGTGATGGAAATATACACTATAATATTTTTCCTGTAAAAGGAGAAAATAGAGAAATTTATAAAGATAAAAGTAGAATTGTTAATAATATTTTATATGATCTCGTTGATCAATTGGAGGGTTCTTTTTCTGCTGAACATGGAATTGGACGTTTAAAAGTTAACGAATTATGTCGCTACTCGGATCCCACTAAATTTAAAATTATGAAAAACATAAAATCGGCTTTGGATCCTCTCGGAATAATGAATCCAGGAGTGATTTTTTAGTCATATATATCTCGCCATTATAGCGAGCATAGGCCGATATATGGTTTTGGAATAGATAAAACTGAATTTAACATTAAAAAATATTAAAATTAGTAGAATGAGAGTTGGGATGCGCCAGTCGAATCAGTCAAGAAATCTTGCAGCTAGATTGTATGTTATTATATTCCATTTAAGTGATCGGTAACAGCTTGACGCACGCTAGACTCCCCATCCTTGATCGAGGTATTTATTACGGTTTTTATATCATTAAGGTTAACTTTTCTCAAAAGGCTTTTGACGGGTCCTATTGATGGTGCTCTCATGGATAAAGATCTAATACCGATGGCGGCTAAGCATATTGCCTCTATGGGCCTACCTGCGTCTTCTCCGCAGAAACTTAAGGGGGTTTTAGAGTTTTCACATCTCCTTATAATTTTCTTTAGAAATGTGATAAAACTGGTGTTCAAAGTGTCGTAACGATTCCGTACTAGTTCATTGTCTCTATCAGCTGCGAAAAAAAATTGTTTTAAATCATTTCCACCAATAGAAATAAAGTCGACTTGATCAAAAAATTTTTCAGAAGTATAGGCAAGAGATGGAATTTCTAACATCGCTCCAATTTTAATATGTTTTGGCAATATTTTTCCAGATTTTTTTTCTTTTGAAAGTTGAGCTAAAACTAATTCGCGAGCCTCCGAAAATTCACTAAATTCACTTATCATAGGAAACATTATAGATAAGTCTCGGCCATTGCTGCCCCTAATTAGTGCCTGCAATTGTATTTTCGTGACTATTTTTTTGTCTAAACTTTGACGAATGCCTCTCCAGCCTAATGACGGATTTAACTCCGCTTGGACTTTCATAAAGGGTAAGATTTTGTCAGCACCTATATCTAGGGTTCTAAAGATAATATTTTTTCCTTTTGCAGCGTCTAATACACTGGAGTACATTGTCGCCAATTCAGCTCTTTTTGGAAACTTTGAACGAGTAAGAAACTGTAGCTCTGTTCTGAACAATCCAATTCCATCGGCCCCAGATTTTTCTAAGGAAGGCAATTCTCCGAGCAAACCTGCATTCATATTCATTTGTATTACTGTTTTACAGAGTGACCTAGCTTTTAAGGTTCGAATAGACGCATATTTTTTCTGGGCCTCTTTTTGCATTAAAATTTTGTCTTTAAAAGCTTTAACTATCGTTTCATCCGGCCGCAGATGCGCTATCCCCAAATCACCGTCAACGAGTATAGGATCTCCATTTAGAGCCTCGATTAAAATATTTTTTGCAAAAATTACAAGAGGAATGTTCCATGCCCGTGCAATAATCGATGCATGTGATCCAATAGAGCCTTCCTCTAAAACTATTGCTTTTAAACTTTTCCCGTAGTCGAGCAATTCTCCGGGCCCTATATTTCGAGCAACTAAAATTGGGTTTTTTGGTACTATCGCACCAGTTTCTTTTCCTTGGCCAGTCAGTATTCGTAAAAGTCTGTTGGATAGGTCGTCTAAGTCATGAAGGCGATCTTTCAAATATGCATCCGGAACTTTTTCCATTCTTGCTCGTGTAAGGGACTGTTCCTTTTCGACAGCCGCCTCAGCAGACAACCCTAGAGCAATATTCTCTTTCATTTTACGGACCCAGCCACGAGAATTTGCAAACATTCTATAAGTATCTAGTATTTTCTTCTGATCTGACTCGATGATACTGTCAGCAGATTCTAGCAGCCTATCAACAGAGGTTCTTAAAACATTAATAGATTCATCTAATCTGCGAACTTCTTCATGAGGGTCTTCTGCAATAGGGTTTGTAATAACAACTCGTGGTTCATGTAAGTATACAGCGCCATCTGCTACTCCTTCATGATTAATTTCTCCGTTAAAGGTCACAGGTTTAGTGTGCAGCGGAGAGAGAGCTTCTCCATCTCCTATAAAAGCTCCTAATTCTGTCATTTCAGCAAGAACCATGGCAACAACTTCCAGCCCGTAAACTTCATCCTCTGTATAAGAACGGGAGTGCTTTGTTTGAACCACCAAAACCCCCAATGTTTTACCTAGCCGCTGAATGGGCACACCAAGAAAGGACGAGTAAATTCCCTCTCCAGTTTCCGGCATGAATCTGAAGCCTTTTTCTGACGGAGCATTTTCTGTATTAATAGACTCTATTGATTTTGCGACCTTCCCAACTAAGCCCTCGCCGATTTTTAAACGTGTTTGATGAATAGCGGATTTTTTAAGGCCTTGAGTGGCGCAGAGCTCTAGGGTTTTCTCGTCTCGCAAAAGGTAGACAGAACATACGTGGGTCTTCATTGCCGCCGCAATTATGTTAGTAATCTTGTCAAGCCGTTCTTGCCCCGCACTTTCTTCGGAGAGAGTTTCTTTGAGTTTTTTAAGTAGCTTTCGAGATTCACTTTCAGATTTCTCTGGCATTTTTAATCCTCTAAGAAGATTTTTCTAATTGAAAATCATCATGAAGCGCATGGACAGCTAATTCTAAATATTTTCTGTCGATAAGGACAGAAATTTTTATTTCTGAAGTTGATATGACCTTAATATTTATATTTTCGACCTTAAGAGCATTAAACATTTGTGCGGCAACACCAGCATGTGATCTCATTCCAATACCTACCACTGAAACTTTTGCTACATTAGTGTCTACTAACAACTTAGAAAATTTTAACTCCCCATCATCCTTACATTTTGAGATAGTTTTCTGTGCTCTTGCAACCTGATCAATGGGACAAGAAAACGTCATGTTAGTTAGCCCATCTTCAGAAATATTTTGAACTATCATATCGACATTTATA
Organism: Pseudomonadota bacterium; assembly: GCA_027623875.1. GTDB lineage: Bacteria > Pseudomonadota > Alphaproteobacteria > Rhodobacterales > Rhodobacteraceae. The sequence continues at coordinate 1,525 of JAQBUS010000034.1, read as the reverse complement.
CCAGACACAGAAAGCGGACCAAATATAGCGGCGGCTATTCCAGGTCTATCATTTACCCCAAGGAGCGTCATTTGTGCTTCATCTCTAGAAAAAGCTACTCCAGCAACCACATTTTTCTCCATAACGTCTTCCTCCCTACATACTATGGTCCCGGTATTAGTAACCTGTTCGTCAAAGCTTGATAAAACACGCAGTTTGACTTTAAAGCGCATCGCTAGTTCGACGGATCTAGTTTGAAGTACTTTGGCACCTAAAGAAGCCATTTCCAACATTTCTTCAAAAGATATCTGATTCAATTTACGTGCTTTATCACAAATACGAGGATCAGTCGTGTAAACCCCGTCGACATCTGTATAGATATCACATCTCTTTGCATTAAATGCAGCGGCAAAAGCAACAGCCGTGGTGTCTGAACCACCTCTACCTAGTGTCGTAATTCTTCCCTCTGAGGATATTCCTTGAAAACCCGCTACTACTGCAACTTTCATCCCTTCGGAGAACTTGCTTTTTAAATTATCTGTGGGGATCTCGCTTATCCTAGCTGCGCTATGGGATCCAACCGTTTTTAGTGGCACTTGCCAACCTTGCCAACTTCGAGCTGGAATAGAATTTTCTTGCAGAACTAAAGCCAAAAGGCCAGCTGTAACCTGCTCTCCTGATGACACGACAGCATCATACTCACGTGCGTCGTACATAGAAGAAATATCGTTAACCCATCCTACTAGTTGATTCGTTTTCTCAGACATTGCTGACACAATTACTATTACGTTATATCCATGGGATACTTCTGCTTCGACCCGTGCCGCTGCTTTTTTAATTAGGTCTATCGTGGCCAATGAGGTGCCACCGAATTTCATCACCAGAAGAGACATTATCTGCCTACGTAAAACTATTTAAAGAAACTGTTTGGTAAGTGGTAGATAGTAAAAGCGCAAGCATTCAATCTAATGAAAATTACACATCAAACATAATTACTACATGTTGCCACGCGTAAAACCAGCTGTGAACTTTAAAAATTAAACAGTTATTATTTCAACTTAAAAGGGAATGCTTTCGCCGTCCCATGTTTTGAATTCACCTGTAGTACCTAAGTTTAGTTTTTCTATCTGTTGGATCAACCCTGCACTAGACTGTTCCGTGGTTATATCAGCAGACATTCCTCCCATGTCCGTTTGAACCCAACCAGGGTGATAAATTCCGACGGATATTCCTTTGGGTTTCAAATCTATTGCGAGGTTTCTTCCAATATTTATAACGGCTGCTTTTGAAGATCTATAAACATATGAATTACCGGCAGAGATATTACTCGAACCCATTTTTGAAGCAATTATTGCTATTTTTGGGTTCTTTGATAATTTTAAATTTGGTATTAAGCGCTGTATTGTATGAAATACCCCAAATGTATTAACCGCAAAGCTGCTCTCCCATAGTTCAAGCTCTATGCCCGTTTCTAAAGTAAGACCTCTATCCAGAAAGACACCAGCATTGCATATGAGAGTATCAATAGAAGTTACAGACAAGGTCT
>JAQBUS010000033.1 GCA_027623875.1 Pseudomonadota bacterium | reverse complement strand
ATAAACATTCCTCTGTTTACAGAAAGCGATACCATTCGGTTAGCTCACGTCTTTGCAGAAAAAGCCATTAAGGGCACAACTATTTTATTAAATGGAGAGATTGGTACCGGCAAGACTTTTTTTGCTCGAAGCCTTATACAAAAACTTCTTATGAAATATGGCCTAAATGAAGATGTCCCCTCTCCAACCTACACCTTAATTCAAAGTTACCAAACACCCGAAATAGATATTATTCATGCCGATTTATATAGGGTTAAATCAAAGACTGAGTTAATGGAGCTTGGTCTTACAGATGCATTCGAAAACAGTTTGTGTTTGATCGAATGGCCAGATAAATTAGATCTCCTTATACCTCGCGATGCAGTTAAAATTAAATTGGAGTATGCCAATAAAGAAAATAGTAGAATTTGCGTTATCGAATGCCACGACAAAAAACAATATAATTTTCTACGACTCATTCAACAGAGGTTAAAAACTCATGATAGATCGTAAAAAATTATCTCAAGATTTTCTTTCTAGTACAAAATGGGCTAAGGCAAAAAGAATTTCAATATCTGGTGACGCATCAAATCGAAGTTACGAACGACTAATTTCTTTTGAACATGGCAATGCCATATTTATGAACTCTCCTCCCAAAGCTGGTGAAGACGTTATATCCTTTTTAAAAATATGTTATTATTTACTCGATATTGGATTAAGTGCACCTAATATTTTAAATACCGACATCCAAAACGGATTTTTGATTTTAGAAGACTTTGGCAACAATTTATTTTCTACCACAATATCAACGACACCAGATTGTGAGCTTGACCTCTATCTTACGGCAATTGATACGCTTTTATTCATACATAAAGCCAAACCGCCCTGTGATTTATCTGACTATACGGTGTTGGCTATGACAGACGCCTCACTTCTCTCTGTAGACTGGTACTGCAAGTTTTTGGGAGAGAAACCACTAAGCTTAGATTTAAAGAAAAATATAAAAGCCGTTATGTCCGAGAGCCTTACAAACATAATGGGGTCGGGAAGGGTACTGGTTCACAGAGATTTTCATGCAGAAAACCTTCTTTGGCTTAAAGATCGAGCAGGGTTAAAAAAAATTGGACTCTTGGACTTTCAAGACGCTATGTTGGGCCACCCAACTTATGATCTAGCCTCACTATTAAATGATATAAGAAGGGACGTTTCTTTAGAAGTGAGGACCAAATGTCTAAGGTATTACAGTTCAAAAGTTGATATAGATTATACTAATGTTATTGAAGCGTTTACTGTGTGCAGCGCTCAAAGAAATCTTAGAATATTAGGCGTTTTTACTCGACTTTTTATTAGAGATAAAAAAATAGCTTACCTAGCACTTCTTCCACGAGTTTGGGACAGGTTGCTCTCAGATCTACAACATCCAAGCCTTTCAGGCTTGGCTAACCTAGTTCACAGATGTTTTCCTGAACCCACCTCTAGCAACATCAAAAGAGTTATAAATGCCAATGCTGACTAAACCTAATGAAGTTATGATTTTTGCAGCAGGATACGGCAAAAGGATGAACGAGTTGACAAAGACATTACCAAAGCCATTAATTAAGGTCGGCAGTAAAACTCTTCTCGACCATAGCTTATCTTTGCTCGAGCCCAATATGACAGCAGTTGTTAACACTCACTATATGCATACTTTAATATCCGATCACCTACGCAGCTATCCTTTTGTCAAAGTTATATTGGAGAGCCCAGATATCCTTGAAACAGGTGGTGGATTAAAAAATGCACTTTCGTTATTCGAGAACGAAACTATTTTCACTCTGAACTCTGATTCAATTTTCAGTGGCCATAGCCCACTGAAAATACTTTCTGAAGCTTGGAAACCTGAAATAATGGAGGCTTTACTCCTAATGGTTCCTCTCTCTCAAACCCACGGCCACAATGGGCAAGGGGATTTTATTATAAATAAAATGGGTAAAATAGAGCGCGATAAAGCCAACTTGGTATATGCTGGCGTCCAAATACTAAAAACTCACCACCTGTCAAAACAGCCTCTAAAAAAGTTCTCTCTTAATCTAATATGGGACGAAATGATTTCTGAGGGCACGGCATATGGAATCGAGTATTTTGGAGATTGGGTTGACGTTGGTCGACCTGAATGCATTAAAATTGCAGAAAAACTTCTTAATAAGAAAACTTATGTTTAAAAATAGCACTGATCCACACCTTTTTGGCATTCCTCCAGGAGTAGACTTTCCAAAAGAGCTCGTTGCCGGATTAAGAAAAAAAATGGTAGGAAAATCGCCCGAAAAAATGGCAGAAATCGACCTTTACGTAAACTCAACCCGTATGAAGCAACGTGTTAAAAACTTGTTAACCGAATCGGGTGCTCTAATTTTACCGCGGATATTAACCCTTAGCGAACTGAACTCGGACATACGCTTCTCTCACATTAAAGCATCTCTAGACCCGCTTGGGCTGCGGCTAGAACTCTCACAGCTAATAGCAAAACTAATTGAACTAGAACCTGACATGGGTTCAACTAGCGCAACGTTTGATTTAGCACACAGCTTAGCAAACCTTATAGAAGAAATGCACGATGAAGGGATTAAAACTCAATCAATATTAGATCTGAATTTAGAAGCTCATTCGGAATACTGGAACAGAAACAAAAGGTTCTTTAAACTAATAGATCAAAATTATAATCTTCAATCATTAATTTCGGCAGAGCAGCGTCAAAGACTTATTATAGAAGATTTAGAAGTCAAATGGGCTAAAGAACCGCCACAAAACCCTATAATAATTGCCGGTTCAACCGGGTCACGAGGTACAACTAAAAAATTTATTAAACTCGTAGCGAGACTACCTCAGGGCGCTATTATTCTTCCTGGTGTAGATTTCGAAATGTCCGAAAAAACTTGGAAAGCACTTAAAAGTTCAAATAAATTGCAAACCCCAGTCGAGGATCACCCTCAATACCGTCTTAAAACTCTATTGAAGGAGCTACAATTAGGCCTCTCTCAAGTAGAAAAATGGACAAATAAGCCACCACACAGCCACACTAGAAACCAGCTGATCTCTTTAGCACTTCGACCTGCACCAGTGACTGATGATTGGCTTGAAGAGGGCCCGAAACTACTAAACCTTTCTGCGGCCACTAAGAACATAACTATTCTTGAGGCGCAATCCGAAAGGAGTGAGGCCCTCTCCATTGCAATAAGAATCCGCAAAGCTATTGAAGATGGTATCTCTTGTTCTGTGATTACTCCAAATAGAACTTTAGCAAGAAAGATATCTGCGGCACTAAAACATTGGGATATAGAAGCCGATGATGGAGCAGGTTTAGCCCTTTCCTTAAGCGTTTCCGGTAGACTTTTTAGAAAAACGGCTAAATTAATGAGCGAAAAAATTAACGCGGAAGGCCTAATAACACTATTGAAGCATCCGTTAATTTGCTTTCAGGATCGCGGCTCACACCTAACATTCACTCGCAAATTTGAGTTATCACTCTTAAGAGGTAAACCAAAATTTCCAAGTAAGTCTATTATTTTAGAATGGGCAGATACTCTAAAAGAGTATGAAGGCTCCCTTGAATGGGTGCACTGGTTATTCGAGTGCCTAAACAAACTGGATAAGGTAAAACCTCAAGATTTAAGTAAGCACATCAAACTCCATACAGAAGTAACTTGGGGTTTAGTCAGCGGGCCAAAAGCATCAAACATTGATGACCTATTTTTAAAAAATGATACCATAAAAATGCTAGAAGTCATTAATAACTTAAAAGAAGCTTCCGTGTTTGGCGGGGTTATGGACCCCCACAAATATGCAGATTTAATTTATCATATTTTAAGTTTAAATGCAGTTTACAATCCAATCACGCCTCGATCTGACGTTAAGATTTGGGGGACTCAGGAAGCTAGAGTAACGGATGCAGGCTTAGTAATATTAGCAGGCCTTAATGAAAATATGTGGCCATCAATGCCCTCTCCTGATCCTTGGCTAAGTCGACAAATGCGACATCAGGCAGGTCTTCCTTTGCCAGAACGAATGATAGGGTTATCTGCACATGATTTTCAACAAGCGGTTGCGTCTGAAGAAGTTTGGTTGACCAGGTCAATTCGTGACTCGGAGACGGAAACAGTGCCATCTAGATGGTTAAACAGGCTATCCAATCTTTTGATCGGATTAACACATTTGGAAGGGTCTATTCTAGACGAAATGAAATCTAGGGGGCGGTATTGGTTACGATTAAGTGATGCCTTTGAAACCCCAAAAGCATTACAGGAACCCGCAAAGCGCCCATCCCCTCAACCGCCGGTTCATACTCGACCAAAAAAACTATCGGTAACTCGTATCGAAAAATTAATTCGTGATCCATATTCAATTTATGCGCGATATGTATTGAATTTAAAGCAACTTCAACCGTTGGTAGGTTCTTCAGATGCAGCATTAAGGGGACAAGCAATACACGCCGTTCTTGAAAAATTTATAAATTCAACGAGGGATTTATGGCCCGACAACCCCCAGAAACTTTTAAAAATTACCTCTGACGAGATGCTTGAGAGTTTCTCTCCCTCAAGAACAGCTAAACTGATCTGGATGAATAGAATTGAAAAAATTTCGACCGATTTCATTTTAGCCGAAACAATACGACGAGCAACTTCTAAGCCTTTTAGGCTTGAAGAGCGCGGAGAAATAAAACTTGGTGACTTAAATTTCTCACTTACCGGTATCTTCGATAGAATAGATGAATGTGTCAGTGGAGATCTGATTATATATGACTACAAAACTGGAGAAATTCCATCTGAGAACAAGCAGAAATATTTTGATAAACAGATTCAATTGTTGGCATTGATCCTAAAACAGAGTGGTGTAACTGGCTTGAAAAACAAATCCATACGGGAAGCTTTTTACATAGGGTTAGGATCAAAACCAAAAAATCTGAAAATTTTATTAGAAGAAAATACGTTGGTTGAAGTTTGGAGCAATCTTTCCACACTCATCTCTAGTTATAACAATAGATCTCGCGGATATTCTGCCAGAAGAGCAGTGTTCGAAACAAGGTGGGAGGGTGACTATGACCATTTAGCTCGCTTGGGAGAATGGGATCACACAGACGATATCAACCCAGAAATAGTTGGTCCATGAAATATAGTCTAGCTAGTAAACGTCAAATTATAGCATCAGGGCCTGAAGCATCAACCTGGCTATCTGCAAATGCCGGATCAGGTAAAACGAAAGTGCTAACTGATAGGGTAGCTCGCCTTTTATTAGATAATGTCTCGCCTCAAAGAATTCTATGCCTCACTTACACGAAAGCAGCAGCCAACGAGATGCAGAACAGGCTTTTCGCACGTCTTGGGAAGTGGTCAATGATGTCTGATACTCACTTAACCGAGAACCTCCAATTACTTGGCTTGAGCCAGGACAAAATAACAAAAGAAAAACTTTCGATTGCAAGACGTTTATTTGCGCAAGCAATAGAAACTCCTGGGGGTTTAAAGATTCAAACTATTCATTCGTTTTGTTCCTCTTTACTGCGACGTTTTTCTTTAGAAGCCCAAGTTTCTCCATCATTCTCGGAGATGGATGATCGTATGGGTAAAAACCTACGATCTGAAATATTAGAAGAAATGGCAGAGAATAACACGGTTTTACTAAAGCAATTCATTTCATATTTCTCAGGTAAGAATATTGACGATATATTAAAGGAAATTATAAAATATAAAGAGCACTTTATTAATGTTTCTAATCTAAAGAAACTAAAAAAAGACTTCAACATCCCAGACAAAATTGAAGACTTGCCTGACACAGTAAACATCTTATTTCAGGATACGGAATACGAATGGTTATATGACTCAATAAATATTTTGATGGAGCAAAGTCAAAGCATGCAGGATCTTGCAAAGCGACTCTCAAGAATAGATTTTAAAAAACCTCAATTAGCTGATGTGGTTCTTGTCTTTGATTGCTTTCTCTTCAGGAAGGACGGCTCACACTTACCTGAAGCAAAACACAAATCTGTTCCAACAGCCAAAGCAAAGATAGCACTAGGTAATCACCTCCAGAAATTTCAAAACTTTATGACACTCGCTGCGAAAACTAGAGACATGCAGCTTAAAGTTTTAGGCTTCAAAAAAACCTCCGCGCTTCATAGCTTTTCTAAAGTATTTATAGATAAAGCTGAAAAACGAAAAGCTCTTAAATCTTGGCTGGATTTTGATGACTTAATTATTAAGACAATTGCTCTCTTAAAAAATTCATCCTTTGCAAGCTACATCCTCTATCGCTTAGATGGTGGAATTGACCATATTCTAGTAGATGAAGCTCAAGATAATTCTCCAAAACAATGGGAGGTGATACGCCTCCTAGCTGAAGATTTTACTTCGGGTAAAAGTGCTAGTGATAACACCTGCCGTACAATATTTGCTGTTGGAGATAAAAAACAGTCGATTTACTCTTTTCAAGGTGCTGACCCAACCTCATTTGATCGAATGCGTAATCACTTTCAAAATTCCATGCATCTTATAGGACAGGAACTCAAACCTCTTAACCTGTTACATTCTTTTCGATCCTCAAAACCTATCTTAGAGCTAGTCGATGTAACATTTCCTATTAGTTTTTTAGATACTACAGATTGCGAACCCAGTCATATCGCATTCAAAGAACATCTTCCTGGACGGGTTGATTTATGGGATTGGATCGAGACCAACAAAGACAGTTATGACATGGAATGGTATGATCCAATAGATACTATAGGAACTGAGCACCACACGGTTTTATTAGCAAATAAGATAGCCAGAAAAATTCAAGAACAAATTCTTAATGGAAAAATATCTCAAACTGGTGATCAAGGTACCTCAGTTGAAAATTCAGTTAGAAACATTAAACCTGGGGACTTTTTAATTCTTGTTCAAACTCGATCAACACTATTCTACGAGCTTATAAGATCATGCAAAAAGTTAAACTTGCCGATCGCTGGAGCTGACAGATTAGATATAACCGCTGATTTAGCGGTTAAAGACTTAACATCTGTGCTATCCTTCTTAACAACACCAGAAGATGACCTCGCTTTGGCAGAAATACTACGCTCACCTCTATGCGGTTTAACTGAAAACGATCTTTTTAATTTGGCCAGCGATCGAAAGGGTTTGTATTTATACGAGATCCTAAACGCAAAGAGGGGGGTATTTCCTAAAGTATATGAAATGCTTTATGATTTAAGAGATCAAGTCGACTATCTTCGTCCCTACGAACTCTTAGAACGCATCCTTACTCGCCATAACGGGAGAAGAAATTTAATTGCCCGTTTAGGACCCGAAATTGAAGAAATTCTTGACGTATTCTTAGACCAAGCAATCGCATACGAGAAAACCGAAGTGCCTAGCATAACCGGTTTCATATCTTGGGTTTCGGATAATAGTGGTACAATAAAACGGCAAGTAGACTCAGACGCAAACAAAATTAGAATTATGACTATTCACGGGGCAAAAGGCTTAGAGGCCCCGATAGTGATCTTGCCAGACACCGGGCCAACCCGGAACATAATAAGTGACGAGCTTATCCTAAATAAGGATTATCCAATTTGGAAACAAAAAAGTGACGAGATGCCAACCGCTCATAAAGAACTAATGGACAACATAAAAAATCAACAAATTTTGGAAAAAATGAGATTGCTATATGTATCCATAACTCGCGCAGAAAGCTGGTTGATTATCTGTGGGTCCGGAACTCTTCCCCAAGCAGAAAAACCATGCTGGTATCAATTAATTGAAAGTGGGTTTTCTAAACTAAATTCTGATTTGAATAATACTGATACTGGGAAAAGGGCATCATTCTTAGATTGGCCGGACGAGGTTGAAAGAGAAGAGTCTTCTCGACAAAATATAGGGTTAGAATTACCAGATTGGCTAAAAACTCCAGCTCCAGCTGACTTAAAATTCAAAAATACTATATCCCCATCAGCACTTGAGTTAAACAAGTTTCTTGAAAACTCTAACACCTATCATTCAACTCACGAACAATTAACAAGAGGAACTGCACTACACCTACTCTTAGAACATCTTCCTAACGAACCCAAGATTTCACGAAATGTTCGAGCTAGGCAATTATTATCTACCCTGGCTTCTAATACAGTCGAAGAACTCGTATCCAA
>JAQBUS010000032.1 GCA_027623875.1 Pseudomonadota bacterium | reverse complement strand
CACAACTAAGACAATGGGTTAGAAGGTATTTAAACTAGTTATCTAGGACAGCCCCAAGAATAATATATACCAATGTGAATAAATAGAATATTAATCAGGGCTTAGATAGGCACATAGCTTTATATAAAAGGTTTATATAACTGATGGTTGGTAAGAAAGAAATAATAGGAGATCAAGTAATAATTGGTGGAAGGGCTCTGTCTTTGTCAAAAGCTATTAGGGCTGGCGACTTTGTATTCTTAACAGGCCAAATACCAATGAAAAATGGGCAACCAATGACAACTGGTACAATTGAGGAGCAAACCAAAGTAGCTTTGGAGGAGATAAAGCAGACATTGAAATTAGCCAGTTGCGGGTTGGAAGATATTGTTAAGTCTATGGTATGGCTTCGAGAAAGGTCTGATTTTGCAGGTTTTAATTCAGTTTATGGTGAATACTTTCCAGAAGGCCCTCCAACAAGATCAGCAGTCATAAGTGAATTGCTCGTGGATGTTCGAGTCGAAATAGAAGTCGTTGCGTTTAAATCACTTAAGTAGGTAGAGCATATGTTAAAAAAAACGCCCTTAGGTACAAATTTTGAATGCTATGGGAAAAAGGGGATGCCGGTTGTAGTCTTAATTCATGGCTTGGGTTTGAATAAAGAGATTTGGGAGTGGCTAATACCAAGTTTGACAGAGACATATTATGTAATAGCATATGATCTTCTTGGGCATGGATCTTCTTCAGATCCTCCGAAGAAACCAAGCCTTATGCTTTTTTCTGACCAGATTCGAGAATTGTTAGATTGGTGCGATTTAGGTAAGGTAACTTTAGTGGGTTTTTCACTGGGAGGTATGATCTGCCGAAAATTTGCTCAAGAATTTCCTAAAAAGACAAATGCTCTGGTGATTTTGAATTCACCGCATCTTAGAACTAAAGCCGCTCAGGAAGCGATTCTTAAACGTGTGAATCAAGCATATTTAGATGGTCCAGCTTCAACCGTTGAGGATGCTCTTATAAGGTGGTTTACAAGTGAATATCGAAAAAAAAATTCAGACTTAATGGATTTGGTAAGATCTTGGGTGGTGGCTAACGACCCAGAAGTATATCCTTCAATTTATCAAGTTCTAGCAGATGGTGTAATGGAAATAATTAATCCAACACCAAACATTCTTTGCCCGACATTAATTGTAACCTCGGATGAAGATTTTGGAAACGGGCCAGAAATGGCCTATGCTATGTCAGGAGAGATGCCAAATTCCTCAGTTCTAATTTTAAATGGGTTACGCCATATGGCACTAGTTGAAAGTCCTGGTTTGGTAAATGAACCTATTAAAAGTTTTTTAGACCAATTGGTTGGAATATCTAAAAATGGTCACTAAACAGAAACCTGGAATTTTAAAAGGCATTACTGTTCTTGATTTAACCCGTATGCTCTCTGGCCCATATTGCACCATGATGCTAGCAGATCATGGAGCCGAAGTAATTAAAATTGAGAGTAAAGCTGGTGATACTAGTCGTGCTAATGGACCTTATCGTGAAGATGACCCTGGCAGAGAATGGGCGGGGTATTTTGTAAGCCTTAATAGATCTAAAAAAAGTGTTCAACTTGATCTAAAAACATCTCTTGGAAAACACAATTTTCAGGAGCTAGTAAAAACAGCTGATGTACTTGTAGAGAACTTTAGGCCAAATGTTATGGAGCGTTTAGGTTTATCTTATGAAAGCCTGACTCTAATTAACCCACGTCTTGTTTATGCAGCGATTAGGGGGTTTGGTGACCCGAGATCCGGTCAGAGTCCTTACGCTGAGTGGCCATCATATGATGTAGTGGCACAGGCTATGGGGGGGATAATAGGTCTAACAGGACCTGATGCAAAGACCCCAACAAAAGTTGGCCCAGGTGTTGGCGATATCTTTACCGGCTTGATGATGTCATTTGGCGTAATGGCTGCTCTTCGGCATGCTGAGGCAACAGGCCAAGGTCAGTTTGTAGATGTTGGTATGTCGGATGCCGTACTTAGTTTGTGTGAAAGAGCAGTTTATCAACATGATTTTGATGGTAGCATACCTCGACCGGAAGGGGCTGGACACCCTTTATTTGCCCCATTTGGAATCTTTCCAGCCTCTGATGGCCAAGTCGCAATTGGTATAGTCGATGATTTTTTCTGGACTGAGCTGGCAATCTGTATGCGTCGAGAGGATTTAATAACAGATGTTAAATTTCAAACTAGAATGGGGCGTAAAGAAAATTCATTATTGGTTAATAAGACTGTCGCAGATTGGACGGTATTGTTCACCAAGCAAGATTTGGCAAAAATCCTTGGTAGTAAAATTCCTTTTGGACCTGTAAATACTATTAAAGATATATATGATGATCCGCATACCCAAATCAGAGAAATGATTGCTACCGTACCTCACTTCACCCAAGGTAAACGCGGGTGGCGAGTGGCCGCAAACCCTCTTAAATTCAGCTTAATGCCTACGCCTGATGCCAAGACACCTCCACGGATTGGAGAGAATAATAAAGTAGTTTTGAAAAAAAATCTTAAGGTTAATAGAAAGGCTGCTGATCAAAAAAAATATGCTTTAAGAGAAGCATTTAGTAGGTTTGCTACCGGAGTTACTGTTGTGACTACAAGCCAGGAGGATGGAACCCCCCGTGGTTTTACAGCGAATTCATTCACCTCGGTTTCTTTAGATCCACCATTACTTTTAGTATGTATCGATAAGACGGCTCATAGTTTCTCAACTTTTATAGAGTCCAAGCACTTCGCAATAAACATTCTGAGCGAGTCCCAAAAGAATGTTTCAGGTTTATTTGCTTCTAAAGAGGTCACAAAATTTGAAAAAATAGGTTGGAAATATGGAGTTTCCGGGGTACCACTTTTAGCAGGTGTTATAGCGCATTTTGTTTGTGAGACACATCGTTCGGTTGATGCTGGAGATCATGTCGTCCTTATAGGAAAAGTTCTTGATCATAAACTTTTTGATGGGAATCCTTTAGGGTACTTTAGTGGAAATTATTTTTCGATTAGTAAGGAGCATTCTTTGATGGATGCAGCTACGCTAAGTGGGGAAATAAAAATTGGAGGAGTGCTCTCTCGAGGGGATGAGGTGCTGCTTTCAATTAACTCAGATAATTCATTGACTGTGCCCTCGGCTCCAAGAAGTAATATGACTAAGAATGGGTTGTCTGAAGCATTACTGGGAATGGGGTTAAGACTCCACTTGAATTTTGTCTACGCAATATATAGGGACACTGAAACGGGTGTGCATAGTATTTTTTATAAAGGTCAGGTTGAAGGTGAAGCCTCAAGGGGTTTAAAGTATTATAAATTGGATAAAATCCCCTTAGGAAGGATTACTTTACCGGCAGAGAGAAGTATGCTTGAGCGATATATTGAGGAATTCAGGCATGGCTCCTTTGGTTTTTACGAAGGTAGTGAGCAAGAGGGAATTGTTAGGGAACTTTCTAGAAGTTACAAGCCATACGAAATAAAAGGTGATTAATGGATAATGTACCAGAGTTAAGAAAAATTGTTACTTATGACGAGTATATTCATCGAGAGGGTGAAAAAAACGCCAACCCTATCTTGAGGATAATTGGTGTAGCAGCTGTCCTTCGTAACCCTTGGGCAGGAAAGGGCTTTGTGGAAGATCTTTCGCCTGAAATTCAAAGAATAGCACCTGTTCTAGGTATGGTATTAACTAATAGATTAATTGATCTTGCAGGATCCGGAGAGACAATTGAGGCATACGGAAAGGCTTGCATCGCTGGAGTTGATTGTGAACTAGAACATGCTTCGGGACTCATACATACTTTGCAATATGGTAACTTTTATCGAGAAGCTGTTGGAGCTAAGTCTTACTTGGGTTTTACAAACACAAGGGGGCCGGCAAATGCTCAAATACAGATACCTTTGATGGATAAGCATGACACGGGTCGACGGTCTCATTACCTAACGGTTCAATTCGCAATTCATGATGCCCCGGCCGGTGATGAAGTGGTCTTGGCTCTTGGTGCCGCAACTGGTGGGAGGCCACACCATCGTATTGGTGATAGATACTCTGATTTACTGGCTATTGGTCGGGACATTTCCAATCCTGCTGGCGTCTAAAACTTTTATCCTAAGATTTATAGGGGTTACCGAGTGTTTTCAATAAGACGGCGTTTTACGTAGGTTTCAACCGAGTCCATTAATACATCTAGGTATTCGTCTTCAAAAAAATGGTTTGCCCCTTCGACTTGCTGATGGGTAATTGTAATCCCTTTTTGTTCATGGAGCCTACTAACCATGTTGACAGTGTGCTCAGGCGGCGCAACCTTATCACTAAGGCCGTTTATAACCAAACCAGAGGTTGGGCAAGGAGCTAAAAATGAGAAATCATATAAGTTTGCGGGTGGTGCTACGCTTATAAAGCCGGTCACTTCGGGTCTTCTCATTAGAAGTTGCATTCCAATCCAGGCACCAAAACTAAAACCCGCTATCCAGCAATGTTTCGTGTTTTGATTTTGAGATTGCAGGTAATCCAAGGCTGCCGCAGCATCTGAAAGCTCCCCTATGCCTTCATCAAACTCCCCCTGGCTTCTTCCAACACCCCGAAAATTGAATCGTAGAACATTAAAGCCCATACTGTAGAATTTGTAATGCAGATTATAAACCACTCTTTGATTCATAGTGCCACCAAATTTTGGGTGGGGATGAAGTATAAGAGCTATAGGGGCATCTTTGATTTTATTGGGATGGTATCTTCCTTGTATTCGACCATCCGGTCCAGGGAATATAACTTCGGGCATGTTTGTCCTTAACAGAGTTTTGTTGTGATGTCTTTCTTGACTGCTGAGCATATGTAATCTAGAATCATTCTAAACTAGAAAACGACTTTATTTTTATTTCACTGACATTCGTTAAGGTCTGCGTGGATTAAGGTCAATGAAATTCGGGAGATCATCGTGAAACTTAGCACTAAAGGGCGTTATGCGATGATTGCTCTAGCAGATTTAGCCCAGTGTAAGAGCAAGGAATTGGTGAATCTAACGGAGCTCTCAAAGCGCCAGCACCTATCATTACCATATCTAGAACAGTTGTTCGTGAAATTGAGAAGGGCAGGTATAGTAGACTCCGTAAGAGGGCCGGGTGGAGGTTACAGGTTGTCAAAGTCTCCTGAGTCGATAAGGATTACTGAAATCTTAGCAGCAGTAGATGAGACTGTTAATGCACTTCATACTGGAGCGGGCGTTTCTGGAGCATCGTCTGGCTCAAAAGCCCAATCGATGACTAATAGATTATGGGAGAGTCTTTCTGCTCATGTGTATGTTTTTCTTCATCAAATAAGATTGTCGGATGTCGTCAGTAATGATTTGACCCCATGCCCGGCGGTTCCAACATTATTTACAGTGGTTGATGAAGAATGAATTTTTTTAATGCAATTTTGGGTTAAGTAGGTGTCGAGGGTTTATTTAGATTATAATGCGACTACGCCTATAAGGGCAGAAGTTCTTGAGGGTATGATTGAGGTTTCTAATGAGTTTGGGAACCCTTCTTCTGTACATGCGGAGGGAAGAAGAGCTCGAGGGATTATTGAGCGAGCTCGGTTGCAAATTTCTGAAGCTATTGGGGCGTCCAGTGCAAGGGTCATATTTACTTCTAGTGCCACAGAAGCATGCGCTATGGCATTAAGGGGGCGAAAGCTACATGGGTGTAATATTGAGCATGATGCGGTTGTTTCATGGGTGGAGAATTGTTTAAAAATTAATGGTGACGGATCGGTAATGGTTCCTTCGCCAGAAAAAAGTGTTTTGCAATTTGCAAACAGCGAAACTGGTATCTTGCAAAAACTACCTAAGGGTTTAGCCGTTTCTGATATTTCCCAGGCCTTTGGTAAAGTTCCGGTAGCATTTGATTGGATGGAAATTGATGTTGGGATTATTTCAGCGCATAAAATAGGTGGCCCCAAAGGAATTGGGGCTATTGTAATAAGGGATGGAGTTGACTTAGAGCCTCTTTTGCTTGGTGGTGGCCAAGAGCAAGGAGCTAGAGCTGGAACAGAAAATGTTATGGGTATAGCCGGTTTCGGTATTGCGGCTCGGGCGGCGGTCAAGAGTGTGGCCGACGGGGAATGGGATCGAATTTCTGAAATGAGAGACTTTATGGAGAGCTCTATAGCGGATTCGGTGTCTGGTGATATTTTATTTGTAGGAAAGGGCTCTAACCGCTTGCCAAACACGAGTTGCATAGCTTTAGATGGTTGGAAGAGTGAAATTCAAGTTATGAATATGGACTTGAAGGGTTTTGCAGTTTCTGCTGGTTCCGCTTGTTCTAGTGGAAAGGTTAGATCTAGTAGGGTTTTGCAGGCGATGGGATATAAAGACGAAATAAGTAAATCTGCTATTAGAGTTAGTTTGGGCCTTGAAACGCTAAAAGAAGACATAAAAGGCTTTGTGTCAGCTTGGTTGTCAGCAAAGAATTTTTTTGAAACACGTGTTGTTTAGTTATTGGAGAATAGAATGTCGATTTTAGAGTCAATTGAATATAGTGGGGCAGTAAAAGATGGAGTTGATCTCGATACTGTGGAGGCCGTTCGAGATGTCGGATGGCACTATAAATACGGTTGGGAAACAGATATTGAAATGGATTATGCCCCAAAGGGCTTAAACGAAGAGATTGTTAAGTTGATCTCCAAAAAAAATGATGAACCCGAATGGATGACGGACTGGCGCTTGGAAGCTTTTGCACGATGGAAAAAGCTAAAAGAGCCAGAGTGGGCAATGGTCGACTATCCAAAGATTGATTACAATGATATTTATTATTATGCTTCACCGAAGTCTATGGCGGTAAAGCCGAAGTCCCTAGATGACGTAGATCCAAAATTATTGGAAACATATAAAAAGTTAGGTATCCCCCTTAAAGAGCAGTTAATTTTGGCAGGTGTAGAAGTTTCTGATGAAGATAATCCCGAAGCTCGAAAGGTCGCCGTAGATGCAGTTTTTGATTCGGTTTCTATTGGAACTACATTCAAGGAAGAATTAAAAAAGGCTGGAGTTATTTTTTGTTCTATTTCTGAAGCAATTAAAGAACATCCAGAGCTCGTAAAAAAATACCTTGGTTCCGTGGTGCCTGTAAGTGATAACTATTTTGCCACTCTTAATTCAGCAGTTTTTTCAGACGGATCGTTTGTTTATATACCAAAAGGGGTGAAATGCCCAATGGAGTTAAGTACCTACTTTAGAATAAATGCTGAGAATACAGGCCAGTTTGAACGAACACTTATAATTGCGGATCAAGGTTCGCACGTCTCTTATTTGGAAGGGTGTACGGCACCGAAGCGCGACACTAATCAACTGCATGCTGCTGTTGTTGAGTTGGTGCTTTTGGAAGATGCTGAAATTAAGTACTCTACAGTTCAGAACTGGTATCCCGGGGACGAGAATGGTTTGGGTGGAATTTATAATTTTGTTACTAAACGAGCAGACTGCAGAGGTGACCGCTCAAAGGTAATGTGGACGCAGGTTGAGACGGGTTCAGCCGTAACCTGGAAATACCCTAGTTGTATCCTGAGAGGAAATGAATCGCAGGGGGAATTTTATTCGATCGCAATCGCAAATAATTTCCAACAAGCTGATACTGGAACAAAAATGATTCACTTAGGGGCCAACACTAAAAGCCGTATTGTTTCTAAAGGTATAAGTGCGGGTAGGGCACAAAATACATATCGCGGGTTAGTAAGTATGCACCCAAAGGCTAAAAATAGCAGAAACTATACCCAGTGTGACTCCTTGTTAATAGGTGATAAATGTGGAGCTCATACTTTTCCATATATTGAAGTCAAAAATAACTCCTCTCGGGTTGAGCATGAAGCGACAACCTCTAAAGTTGACGATGATCAGCTGTTTTATTGTCGACAACGTGGTATTGGAGAAGAAGATGCTGTTGCGTTGGTCGTCAACGGTTTCTGCAAAGAGGTGCTGCAGGCATTACCTATGGAGTTTGCAATGGAAGCACAACAGTTGGTGGCAATAAGTTTAGAGGGCTCTGTGGGGTAAATTAAGTCCCCTTATAAGTTTTTTACAACTAATTATCAAATGATGATAACGCGTTTATTAAATAAAAATGTTAAAATTTGCATATATAGGAAAATGAAAATAATGCTAAAAATTAGTAATCTAAAAGTTAAGTTGGAAGATGAAG